>JBMYWA010000007.1:0-51977 GCA_049606935.1 Salibacteraceae bacterium | reverse complement strand
TTTCTTTCTTGCAATTGCTTTACCTTTATTCTTGGAGCCGGAGCTGCTTGAACTTGAGTGTTTTCTTGCTGCGGTAAATTAGCTTTAACAAGGAATGAAACTCCTTCTCTACCAATCTGACCAACCATTTCTTTAAATAACTTGAAAGACTCAAATTTGTAAATTAATAATGGATCTTTTTGCTCGTAAACGGCATTTCGTACAGATTGACGTAAATCATCCATTGCACGCAAATGCTCTTTCCAATATTGGTCAATCATAGCCAAAGAAACACCTTTCTCTAAAGAGTCTATTAATTCTAAACCTTCTGAATTGTACGATTTCTCTAGATTAGCCACTACTTGCATGGATTTTTTACCATCCGTAAATGGAACTACAATATTTTCATAATGCGCATTAGGATCTTCAAATACATTCTTTATTACAGGAAATGCCTTAGTAGCCATTTCTTTATGACGAGAAAAATAACTGCTTAAAGTAGCTTCATATACTTTCTCAATTACATCTTCTTTCTTGTTATTTAAAAACTCCGTTTCAGTTACCGGAATATCTACATGTAAAGTAGCTAAAGCCTCTAATTTAAATCCGTTATAGTCTTTGGTATTAGAATAATCAATTACCATACTTTCAATATTATCAAATATTGAATTGGCAATATCAATTTTTAAACGAGTACCGTAAAGTGCATTTCTTCTACGTTTGTAGATCACCTCACGTTGCTTGTTCATTACATCATCGTACTCTAGTAGGTTTTTACGAATACCAAAGTTGTTTTCCTCTACTTTTTTCTGTGCTCTCTCAATAGAGTTACTAATCATTTTATGCTGAATGGCCTCCCCTTCTTCATGGCCCATTCTATCCATCATTTTAGCAATTCTTTCCGAGCCAAAAAGACGCATCAAATTGTCTTCAAGAGATACAAAAAACTGAGATGAACCCGGGTCACCTTGACGACCAGATCGACCTCTTAACTGACGGTCAATACGTCTAGACTCATGACGTTCTGTTCCAATAATGGCCAAACCTCCTGCATCCTTAGTAGATTGAGTTAATTTAATATCGGTACCACGTCCTGCCATGTTGGTTGCAATAGTAACCGTTCCTGGTTCACCAGCGTGTTGAACTACTTCTGCTTCCTTTTGATGAAGTTTTGCATTCAATACTTGATGCTCTACTTTACGCATATTTAGCATACGACCTAATAGCTCAGAAACCTCAACCGAAGTAGTACCCACTAAAACAGGTCTTCCTTGATCTCTAAGTTTTACCACCTCATCAATTACTGCATTGTATTTTTCACGAGCCGTTTTATAAACTAAGTCTTCTTTATCATCTCTTAAAAGAGGTCTATTAGTCGGAATGACAACAACATCTAATTTGTATATCTCCCAAAACTCGCCAGCTTCCGTTTCTGCAGTACCTGTCATTCCTGACAATTTATTGTACATACGGAAATAATTTTGAAGTGTAACCGTAGCGTACGTTTGCGTAGAAGCTTCAATTTTCACTTTCTCTTTAGCCTCAATTGCTTGGTGTAAACCATCTGAGTACCTACGGCCATCCATAATACGACCAGTCTGCTCATCTACAATCTTTACTTGATTGTCCATTAAAACATACTCCACATCCTTTTCGAACATACAGTAGGCCTTCAATAATTTATCAATGGTATGAAGTCTTTCGGTTTTGATGGTGTAATCATCCATAACCGCTTCCTTTTTCTCTAATTTCTCGCTTTCAGAGGCGTCAGACTCATCTATACTTGAAAGTAAACTAGACAAATCTGGCATCAAGAAGAATTCTTTATTCTCTACCGATTTTGAAATTAACTCAAGTCCTTTATCGGTTAAGTCAACACTATTGTTTTTTTCTTCAATTACAAAGAACAGTGCATCATCCACAATGTGCATATTTTTACCCTGATCTTGTAAATAGAAATTTTCTGTTTCTTGAAGCATTAATTTCATTCCTGGTTCACTCAAGAATTTAATTAATGATTTGCTTTTTGGAAGCCCTCTGTAACATCTAAACAAGGCTAACTTACCTTCTTCAATTATGTTTGCTCTCTCTTTTTTGTCTGGGTGTGAATTTTCATCAGCAGCCAATTTTCTTTTGGCTTCCGTAAATAACCCATTCACTAATTTCTTTTGTTCTGCAACAAGCAATTCAATTTTGGGCTTCAACTCATCAAAGTGATGCACATCTCCTTTTGGAGTCGGACCAGAAATAATCAATGGCGTTCTCGCCTCATCAATCAATACAGAATCTACCTCATCTACAATAGCATAATTGTGAGGTGGTTGAACTAATTCAGCCACCGTACTAGCCATATTATCACGTAAATAATCAAACCCAAATTCATTATTTGTTCCGTAGGTAATATCTGCGGCATACGCAGCCTTTCTTTCCGGAGAGTTAGGTCTAGTCTTATCAATACATGCAATGGACAAACCATGGAACTCAAACATTGGGGCCATCCATTCACTATCACGTTTTGCTAGGTAATCATTCACTGTAACCAAATGAACCCCTCTACCCGATAATGCATTCAAATACATGGGTAATGTTCCCACTAAGGTTTTACCCTCACCAGTCATCATTTCCGCAATTTTACCTTGATGTAAAACAATTCCACCAATTAACTGCACATCATAATGAATCATATCCCAGGTTACTGGAGTACCGGCAGCATCCCATGTATTTGCCCAAACCGATTTATCGCCAACAATGGTAACATTGGCTTTATGGCTAGCTATTTCTTTGTCATTGTCAGTGGCAGTTACTTCCACAGATGTGTTTTCCGTAAATCTTCTAGCGGTTTCTTTAAAAACAGCAAATGCCTCAGGAAGTAAATCATTTAGTGTGTTTTCAATTAACCCTGTTATTTCTTTATCTAGTTTATCAATTTGATCATAAAGCTTTTCCTTTTCTAAAACAGTTGTAGACTCGCTCTCTGCTTTCTCTTTAAGGCTAGCAATTTGTTCGTTTTGAGAAGAAATACTATCCTGAATGGTTTTCTGAAAATCTTTGGTTTTTTGACGTAAATCATCGTTCGAAATACTACTCAATTTTTTGTATTCCTCATTAATAGCAATCACCAAATGATTAATTGCTTTAATATCTTTCTCGGACTTATTCCCGATAATTTTTTTAATGGTGTTTACTAGAGAACCAAACATGTAATTATTTTTATGTGTAAGCAGATGATTAATCTGCTGAAATATCTTGTTAATATCGCATTTCGCAGTCAAATATCACACCAAAAAATGCAGCCGTCAAAAGTAGAAATTTTGACATATTTACCTTCATTTTTTGTCTGCTTTTATACCTAAAAAGGCAGAAATAAAAGGATATTGAACAAAAATATAAGGAATAGAAAACAAGCTAAGTAAAAAGCAAAAGTTAAGAGCAAAAAAAAGCCTCCGTTAAAATGCGGAGGCGATAGTTTTAATATTCATCTTCGTTAAAGAAGAAGTCCTCTTTAGTGGGATAATCTGGCCAAATGTCTTCGATGGTTTCGTAAACTTCACCTTCATCTTCAATCTCTTGAAGGTTTTCCACTACTTCTAATGGAGCTCCAGTACGTAACGCAAAGTCAATAAGCTCATCCTTAGTTGCTGGCCAAGGTGCATCCTCTAAATTTGAAGCTAATTCTAATGTCCAATACATGGTCTAAATTTTTATTCTCCTATGCTTTTAGGAACGGCAAAAGTAATTTTTTATCTTACAAAAGCAAGATTAGTTTTCAACACTGAAAATTCAACCTAAATTATTACTCTTTTTTAGGTTTCCAAGGAATTTCATCTGCGTCAAAATCAACGGCCCATTTACGAGATAGTACGAATAAATAATCGCTTAATCTATTTACATATCTTTTGGCAAAATCAATATCTTCATCTTCTGATTCCAATGCAACAATACTTCTTTCTGCACGTCTGCAAACAGTTCTTGCAACATGGCAATTAGATACCGCTTTATGTCCACCAGGTAAAACAAAAAATTGCATCGGAGGTAAATTAGCGTCCATTTTATCCATGGAGTTTTCTAACTGTAGAATCCAATCTTCTGAAACACTTGGGAGTTTTAATTTCTCCTTTTTAGCAGGATCAGTGGCTAAATAGGAACCTATAGTGAATAGGTTTTCTTGAATTTCAACAATGAAGGCTTTTTCCTCTTTATTAGATGTTAAATCTCTAAGAATACCCATCCATGAATTTAACTCATCCACATTGCCGTAAGATTCAATTTGGAGATCATTTTTTAGAACTCTCTTCCCGCCAAACAAAGATGTTTTACCTTTATCTCCAGTTTTAGTGTATACTTTCATGACTAGGCTACGCCTTTTGCTTTAGCAACTTTCATAAGCAAATCGGGGTAATCTGAAATAATACCATCCACACCCCAATCAATTAGTCTTTCCATATCTGCTTTTTCATTAACAGTCCATGGAATTACATCTAAACCTAAACTTCCAGCTACCTGCATTTCATCTTCTGTTAACAGTTTGTATTCACAGCTATAAACGTCTGGATCAAACCCTAAAAGATCCACATTTTTCTCTACTCCTAAATCGTTATCTACAAGTAAAGCTAATGGCACCTCACATTCTGTTCTTTGAAGGTATTGTAATATTCTTAGATCAAATGACTGAATAGTACATCTTTCTTCTGCATCGTAAAGTTTTATTATATCCAGCACTGCCTCTGCATAAACCGATGGTTTAGGATGTAAAACACCATCACCAGAGGAAGAAGATTTAATTTCAATATTAAAACGCATTTCTGGCAAGTTGTTTTTTGCCGTATGCTCATCTGCCGAAGTAAAGACTTCTGATAGCAAAGGCTTGTACGTTTTCATTTTCTTTTGCTTAGGATATTTAGCATTACCCAAAGAACCACAATCATACTCCATTATATTAGCGTATCTAAGATTAAAAAGCTTCTTAGAATCATCTTTCAATGGCTTTCCAGTAGGAGCCAGACAAAGGCTTTTTAACATCACTAAATCGTGAGAAACAACCACGTTTCCATCTTTTGACATTACAACATCCATTTCCAGGGTCATAACACCCGTGTCTATTGCACCAAGAAATCCTGGTATTGAATTTTCTGGGAACCTTCCCGTAAAGCCTCTATGTCCTTGAGTATCAAAATCCATATTATATATTTTTATTCGTTCAATTCTAATATTCTGAATTGTCGATCAATATCTATTATTACAAAACAAAACCTACATATTAAGTAGGTTTTAGTTAGCAAGAATAACAATTATTATTGAATCAGAACTTACTTGAACTCATTCTAAACATTAATACTTGTTAATAATTTAGATTTGCCTAAAATCCAATACATGAAAGCAGCATTTTTAGTTAAAACAGGAACCTCTAAAACGGCATTTGAAATAAGAGATACGGTTATTCCCGAACCTGCTGAAAATGAAATTCAAATCAATGTAGAAACTTTTGGTTTAAATTACGCAGATGTAATGGCTAGAAACGGCATATATGCTGCTGCGCCACCACTACCCAGTATTTTAGGATATGAAGCAGTAGGTACCGTAACCAAGTTAGGTACAAAGGTTACCAATCATAAGGTTGGAGATCGAGTTGTTGCTTTTACGCGTTTTGGAGGTTATGCAGAGTATTGCGTTGCACATAATTTAGCGGTAACAAAACTACCAAATGGGGTGCCAAATGATGTAGCAACCGCCTTGGCCACACAATATTGCACCGCAATTTATGCGGCTGATTGGATGGCAAATATTAGAAAAGGAGAAAAAGTTTTAATTCATGCTGGCGCTGGCGGTGTTGGTCATGGACTAATTCAATATGCTAAAGCTAAAGGCTGTTATGTTATTGCCACTGCAGGAAGCCAAAAGAAAGTAGACTACCTGAATACATTGGGGGTTGATTTTGCTATTAATTATACGTCAACTAGTTTTAATGAAGTGATAAAAACGAAATATGGAAACCGTAAAATAAATGCGATTTTTGACCCAATTGGAGGGAGTAATTACAAACTAAACAGAGATCTATTAGCTGTTGGTGGTCGTATGATCATGTTTGGTATTTCTTCTTTCAGTAAGAAAAAAGGGACCTGGTTTGATAAAATACAATTAGCCCTTCAATTTGGGTTTTTGAGTCCCTTAGAATTTTTAATAAAAAGCAACGGAGTTATTGGCGTTAATATGCTTCATGTAGCTGATGAGAACCCCGGAACAATTAATCAGTTATTACTTGACGCAATTCAAGGTTACCAAAACGGTATTTTTCAACCAGCGATTGCCTTTAGCGGCAATATAAATCAACTTTCTGATGCCCATGAGATGCTTGAAAACAGAGGTACTATTGGTAAGCTTTGTGTGAACTGGTAACTTATTATCAATTCATTATACATTCTCAACAACAAAACCCGATTTCACAAACTCAATTATTCCATTCACCACATTCTTTGCTTTAATTTTCCTTGTCGTTGTTCATTTGTTTCAAATAAATCAAAAAAAAACAAAACGTTATGGAAGAATCTACAGGTAAAAAAGCAGTCTTTTTCGGACTATTATGGTTAGCGGCAACAATCGTACTATCTATATTGTTTGAATTATCATAAACTATGGTTTGGGATATTAAGAAAGTTGAGTTAACAACAAAAAAAATCAGCATTTGATGTGCATTTTTTGGTGTTTTACTTTTATCGAAACGCACATTATCAAAAATACAGGTTATGAAAACAATTGTTCCCTTACTTCTTTTTATCTTTTTTCAATCTATTGGTTTTTCTTTCGAACGAAATAACGAAAACTTAATTGATGAGTATTCTTATTACGAGGTTGAAATTAATTTGGCAGTAGAAAATCAAGAAGATGCAATTGCTTATCTTTTGGAATCTAAAACACCAACCGACAATTGGCTTTTTATTTACCCCGATAAATGGGGAGTAACAGATATTGTTCGTAATGATGCGTTTACATTATGGAATGACCTAAAAAATGTAAATGTATTAATTATTGATCTGAATGACGGAATAGTTCCAAGTGATAATACAGAGGCAATGAGAGTTTTAATGCGGAATGATGTAGAACGAGATCATTTAATTATTGAAAGTGCATTAGAATTTGCGGGTGAAAATTCAAAAATTGGTTCACTAGGATGGTGTAACGGAGGCTCATGGTCCATGCAAACCGCAATCAAAGCAAAAGAGAAAGAGGTAGCATGTGTAATGTACTACGGAATGCCTGAGACGAACACAAAAAAATTAAAGAACTTGAATTCTGATGTTTTAGCAATTTACGGATCAATGGATACTTACATTACCCCTACCGTTGCAAAATCGTTCAAAAATAAAATGGAATCAGCAGGAAAAAGAGTAATTGAACTAACTTATGAAGGGAAGGGTGAATTTGCCAATCGACAATCAGATTTGTACAACAGAGAATACGCCAACAATGCCTACTCTAAAGTAATTGCTTACCTAAACGAAAAATTTGAATAAATAATTCTAATTTCTCTATTGAGCCGAATAATTAAAGAATCTATTCTTAGTTACTATTCGGCTTTTTTTATGCCTTTAAGAAATGCATATGGTAGTATTTTTGTGGCATGGTATCAAAATTAATTATCAGACCGACAAGTGACTGGTTACCGCAAACTAACGGACCAATAATAATTAGTGGCCCTTGTAGTGCTGAATCTTCTGAGCAAATGCTAGAAACAGCTCAACAATTGGCCCGTACCAAAAAAGTTGATATTTTAAGAGCGGGTATTTGGAAACCGCGCACCAGGCCAAATGCATTTGAAGGCATAGGAGCAGAAGCTTTGCAATGGCTAGCAAAAGCGGGTGAAGTTACAGGATTACCTACCAGTACTGAAGTGGCCACTGCTCAACATGTGGAACAGGCCCTAAAAGCAGGAATAGATATTTTGTGGATTGGAGCACGTACTTCTACCAATCCATTTTCTGTACAAGAAATTGCGGATTCCTTAAACGGGGTAGATATACCCGTATTGGTAAAAAACCCAATTAATCCTGATTTGAATTTATGGATTGGTGCGCTAGAAAGAATTAATAATGCAGGAATAAATAAAATAGGTGCAATACATAGGGGTTTTTCTACATTCCATCAGCAATATAGAAACGCCCCATTATGGGAAATTCCATTAAAATTAAAAACCCTGTTTCCTGAATTGCCAATAATTAATGACCCTAGTCATATTTCTGGAACGAGAGAACACTTATTTTCAGTATCACAAAAGGCAATGGATTTGGATATGGACGGACTAATGATAGAAAGTCATATTGATCCGGATTCGGCATTAAGCGACCCTAAACAACAAATCACACCAACAAAACTTATAAAACTTTTCAATAACCTACACTTTCGGTCTGCAAGATCTGATTCAAAATCGTACAACACACAACTAGAGGAACTCAGGAGCGACATTGACCGAATAGATTTAGAATTATTTGCGCTTATCGCAAACAGAATGAAAATAACAGAAGAAATAGGTCGCTATAAAAAAGAAAATGATGTCACTCCTTTTCAATTAAATCGTTGGAAAGAAATTATTGAAACCAGACAGCCTTTTGCCGTTTCAAAGGGGTTAGATCCTAATTTTGCAGATAGAATCCTACAACTTTTGCACGATGAGTCAATAAAAATTCAATCAAAAATTTTAAACCCCCATCAAAAGAGCTAAGCAAGCCCTCTTCAAAGTCACAAACATAATTTACTGAATTACAAATATATACACCCCCGTTCATCATCTATACTTTTAAATATAGATTCTCTTTGTTTAACTATATTTTTATTTACATTTGCAACAGTAGGTGGTTAGTGGGGGGAGTCATTTAGCTTTTGCGATGACTCCCTTTTTTTATGCCAATATTTTAGCTTGATAAAATCTGAACCATTATAATCCCTAAATAAGTTCCAATAGCATTTCCCATTAAAGCCACCACTATACCGGGACCAATTAAACTTCTATTTTTTAATGATTCGGCTACTGGACCAATAAATGGAGGTCCAAAAACCGCTGCTGTAGAACTAACTAAAAATGTATCCACATCAATTTTCATAATTCTAGCTAAGAGCAGATGAATAATTAACATACATAAATAGGTAAATAAGAAATAATTCATTAGCCCACCTTGTTCTGACATTAAATCTCTCACATTGGCTTGGGCTCCTAAACAAAAGCCAAAAATCATCATCAAGTAATCTGCGGAGACCATATTTCCTTTTAATTTTCTAACATTTGGAATAAACGATACCAAAAGTGCTAGGAGCGAAACCCCAAAAACCATGACCAATTCATTCATTTCTCCAGTAAGAATAAATGATATTCCAATTGTAATTAATAAAACTAAAATTGCAATTCCAAAACCTTTTGCTAATGAAAGTAGTTTCTGCTTTTGGTTTGAGTCTTTAAATGTGTCAGAATCAACAACACTATTATCATAGTAGTTCTTATCCGGTTTCTTTAAAACCCACCCCAATATTTTTGGTAAAAAAGAAAAAATGGCTAAGAGATAAATCGCACTAAATGCCATGTCGTAACTATTTAATAAAACCGATAAGCTATTTGGCGCTTCAAAGGCAAGGCCAATAGCATTTAAATTAACAGTGCCTCCAGTATAAACGCCTTCAACCATTCCTGAAATTATTGGAATATCGGGCAAACTTTCTTTAAACAAAAACCAACCCAAAAACACCGATATTGTTGTTGCAATTATTGCAAGTCCATAACTTAATAGTAAGGTCTTAGGCTGTGAAATCCATTCTTTTACCCGTGAAGGAAAAAGCATTAGTGGTATTGCCAAAATAATACTAATTCCTGTGGCTTCCTTTAGCACTTCACTCATAAAAAATTGAGGCCAAATATTACCTACTAACACACCAATTAAATACGCCAAAACTATGGATTTCATCCATGGCCATTTTTGCTGCAACTTCGAAAAAAGCAAAGGTGCTATCAAAATCAAAATTATTTGAAAATAAATCATCCGGTAATTTTACAACATTTAAACAACCAATTAATGGCATATTTACAAAAAAATAAACACTGCTTTTTTTATATTTGAGTCTATGAACAAACAATGGTTACCCGTACTTCCTGAACAGAAAGAAAGTATTAAACTGCTTTATTCTGAATTGATCAATTTCGCTAAAAACCCGAACCAAGAAACAAAAACTGCCTATTTAATTTTTTCTAGACTTCTAGTAAACAGAGGAATAAAATCAGTTAATGAAGCTATTCAATTTAATAAAATTGATTTTCAGAAACTTCATGATCCCTTTAAAATGAAAGGAATGAAGGATGCGGTAAATCGGATTCAAAAAGGAGTTAAAACCAATGAAAAAATAATGATTTATGGTGACTATGACGTTGACGGGACCACTTCTGTAGCTTTATTAACCACCTATTTGAAAAGTCTTCATAAAAACTTAATTTACTATATCCCAGACAGGTATAAAGAAGGCTATGGAGTTAGCTTAAAAAGCATCGATTACGCTAAGGAGAATGGTGTTAAGTTAATTATTGCCCTCGATTGTGGAATAAAAGCGGTTAATGAAATTGAATACGCCAACCAATTAAACATTGATTATATTATTTGTGATCATCATACTCCGGGAACTAAAATTCCAATGGCGGTGGCTGTTCTAGATCCAAAAAGGAATGATTGTGAATATCCATACAAAGAGTTATCGGGATGTGGAATTGGATTTAAACTGTGTCAAGCCCTAGAAATTTCTAAGCCATCTAACTACAATTTAGAAATGTTACTAGATTTTGTGGCTATTAGTATAGCTTGTGACATTGTTCCATTAACTGGAGAAAATAGAGTTCTTGCGTCTTTAGGTCTGAAACGTATTAATAACCATCCCAGGCCATCACTTTCCATTTTATTAGGCGAAAAAGAAAATAATCAAGAAATTCGAATTTCAGATTTGGTTTTCCAAATTGGCCCAAAAATAAACGCTGCTGGAAGGATTTCAAATGGAAAGACTGCAGTAGATCTGTTACTTGCTAAAAATGAGAATGAAATTTCTGAATACGGTTCGCAAATAAATACTTACAATATCGAGCGCAAAGGCAAAGACAAATTAATTACAGAAGAGGCCTTACAACAAATAGAATCAAATACTGAGAATGCTACCAAGAACTCGAATGTTCTTTATAAAAAAAATTGGCACAAAGGAGTAATTGGCATAGTTGCTTCTCGTGTAATTGAAAAATATTATAAGCCTACCATAGTTTTAACCAGTTCTGGTAATGGAATAATAAGCGGGTCTGTTAGAAGTGTAAAAGGCTTTAATGTGTATAACGCCTTAGAACAATGCCAAGAACATCTGATTCAATTTGGTGGACACAAATATGCAGCTGGTTTGACCATGAAGGAATCTCAACTAAAAGGCTTACAAAGACGATTTGAGGAAGTAGTAACCCTTCAAATGGAAACAGAAAGATTCACTCCCACTATTAACTACGAAGCAGAATTAGAATTGCAAAATGTGAATTTAAAGCTTCAACAACTTATTAATAAACTAGAGCCTTTTGGACCCAGTAACATGACCCCAACTTTTATTACCAAAAATGTAGTGGACACAGGTAAATCAAGAGCCGTAGGAGCCGATAAAACTCACCTAAAACTAGAGGTTACAGACCCAAATACCGGAACTATTGTTCAAGGAATAGCATTTGGGTTGGGTAAACTTGAAAATCAAATTAATTCAGGAATTGCATTTAACATTGCATACACTATTGACATCAATTATTGGAAAGGAAATTCTACTATCCAGTTAATGGTTAAAGACATTAATTTTACAGATAAGAAATAGCAAAAACACTTTTGTCTGAAACAAAATCAACGTAATCAGACTCATCATTACCAAATAGTCTAACATTTATTCTTACTTCTAATTTCTTGGTTGGGTTGCCTAAATCGTCAGAAATATACTCTTCTACATTCAAAATGGTAAAACCCTTTCCAACGGGTTGAACAAATTTTTCGCTCGTGTATAGTTTTCCAGAGCTATCTATCCATTTTATGGTAACCTCTGAGTAATCCTTTACATCCTTACCCACAATAGTTTCTTTTATTATATCATAGTTTGCCACACAACTTACAGCCGCAGTATCTAAAACAATATTCTTACATTTATAAGATACACAACCTGATAACGTGTCTGTAGATTCAACACAAGCGGTAAATATAGAATCATTAGGAAGATAATTATTGGGATCATTCAAAGGTAAATAACCGTGAGTGAGGTCCCAAAGCTCATTTCTTCCCGTTTTTGGGCTTGAAGACCAACTTAAATTACCATTTTGATATTTAGGAAAAAAATCAACGTCACATGCGCTGGAAAACCGAGTTTGATAGGTTATAGAGTTACCACACCCAAAAGCACTTACATACAAAGTAGGATTTACTATAGAGTCACTTTCGTTGATGTAAATATGAACTGGATTAACCTCCAAACTGTTAGAGCCATCACCAAACTCCCAGTAGTGGTCGGCATTAATTGGAGTAGATTTAGAAATAAATGTGGCTTTATAACTATTAAAAAAAAAGTCAGCCGGGCCTCGATATAAATAATCCTTTAATTCTAAATTTTGATCCATTGTAGGTCTACCCTGCGCTCCTTTTGCTTTTTCTCGAATAGAAATTTCTATTGAATTTGGGCAGAATTCTAGATCTGAACAATTTAATTTTCGAAAAACACCACTAAATATTCGGATATCTAATGAATCATTGCTGACCCCCGGAAACATGTAGTAATTTTGGTCACCTGCTCTAATATCAACCTTTTCTTCACCAATTTCTCCGTTTATATAAAATACGGCATCCGACACTCCACTTGAAGGCATTTCTCTTTCGCAAGAGCTTAAAAGCACCAGCACCCCAACTAGATATGTTAAGTTAATTTTCATAAAAGGCAAACTGATCAAATATACGGTATAAACCGCTAATATTCAATACTAAAAATTGAAAGGAGAATATTTTAAATACACCCTTAATTGTACATTATTATCGAAAGAGTCAGTTCCAAAATAATCGTTATTAGTCACATCTGTTAAACCGTAATTTAACCTAAGCCCAACATTTAGTTTTGGCTTAATACTATATTCATATCCACCCACAAGAGCAAAATCAAATCTTTTATACCCATCAGTATGGCCCCACTGGGTATTACCCTCAGTATGAGATTCAGTTTGAGAAGTATATGTTGTGGATACTTGATGTTTACCAGTTACTAAGTATGAAACGCTTGGCCCTGCCATAAAATTATGGTTACCCAAATTGTAATTTAGCATTATTGGCATCTCCATATAAATTAGTCTTTCCGATGAAACTTTTGTTTCCTCTACTACACTTCCAAACCCATACACTTTCTTGGCGTAATTTTTAACCGAATTAACTTCATTTCTAGGCGCATATAGTAAATCTGCTGTTAAGCTCAAACCGCCATTCAGATATCTTTTATAGGTAACACCTAAAAACTCACAACCAGCTACTCCTTTAGAGGTAGACTCTACCAATTCTCTTGAAACATTTAGCCCTCCAATAAAACCAATTTCATTTCTTTTTAGTTTGGGTAATTTTGAGTTACCAATTTCTGCAAACATTGTATGATCTTCTTCTTCCATGGTAGAGAATGTTTGTAATTCATCCAATCCTTCAATTTGAACAAATACATTAGATTCATCTGCTAATTCATCAAATCCGAGAGCTTCTTCTTTAGAAATAGTCAAACTATTAAATCCATCATTTTTCTTAAAAAACGCATTACTGCTTCCGGTATTAACCGCATAGTTTGATTCTACTGTTTTAACTTTATTGATGTCAGTATCTCTAGCGTTATTTCTCTTTGTGCGTTTAATTGCTTCAATGTTGTTAGAGGCCGTTTGATTTTTGATTGAAACTTGGTGATCAGGGGCACTTTTATCATGGTTTAATAAGCCCTTTTCCTCACCGTTAGATGCAGTCAAATTTGCGGTATTAGAATTGATTTTGGCAGATTTACGTTCTTTCTTTACGGCATCTACGTCTGATTCATTTATCTGGCCTTTATCCAAATTTAAATTAGAAGTTGTAGATATTTCTGTGTTATTTGAAAGAATGTTTCCTTTTGAAACAGATGGAATATCCGTTTGTGAATGGTTGGCTAGATCCCAAATTAAAATAGATGCACTAGTCACCAACAAAACACCAATTACGGCAGCCACCTTACCAAACTTAAATCCAGCAGGTTTTGCTTCAGCAGGGAGCATTTGCTCCATCTTACGCCAAGATTCCATGTTAAAAGCAACATTTCTCTCAGAAAGACCTTTTTGAAAAAGTTTATCTAAACCTTCGTCACTCATGCAGTAATGTAATTTTTTGTTGTGGTTTTTGCATCCTCAATTAACCCTCTCAATATTTTACGTGCATTAGACACATGCCATTTGGATGTTCCAACGCTAATATCCATTTTATCTGCGATTTCTTTATGACTAAAACCATCAATAACGTGCATATTAAAAACTTTTTGGGAAACAGGAGGCAAACTTTGTATCATTTTCTCCAATTCTTCTGCCTCGAACATTAAATCTGCCTCATTATGAGAAACAGATTTTGACTCATACACACCGTTAAAGTCAGTATATTCAATAGCTTCTTTTGCTTTCTTGTTTTTACGGAACTCATCAATAATGGTATTAATCATGATTCTCCTTATCCATGCTTCAAAGGGTACATCCGAATTATACTTATCCAGTTTAGTCACAATTTTAAGAAAACCCATATTAAGAACTTCCTCCGCATCACCACTGTTTTTATGATATCTCAAACATATACTCATCAAAATACCAAAGCATTTGTGATAAAGCTCAAATTGAGCTCTCCTCACATTGTTTTGGCAATCTAATAATAATGCTTGATCTACAATCATTCGATTAATTAACTGGTTCTTTTAAATTACAAGAATACATTGTCATAGACGTATTAAAAACTCGATGGGTTGGTATAACTCTTAAGAATAGTTAATATTTGACGAAAAATGAGTAATTTTTAAAAAATGGTAATTCCTTGTTGTTCTAGCAATTGCCTTTTTATTTCTCCCAAGGACTGAAGTTCTTCCAAAATTGGCATGATGTCCGCTCCGGTAGTTTGAAGTGTTTTTAGCTCGTTTCTTTTAGCCGTAATTATATCATTTATTTTTCTTGCTTTAAATGCATACAAAGCATCACGTACAGCTCTAAAAATTTTGGTATCTTCGGAAAAGACATCAATATTCTGGCTTTTCCAATCATGTAGAACGTACTTTTCAGCCACCAAATCCACTACTAATTCGCGCACTTCTGTTTTTTCTGTACTGGAAAGGAAGTTTACTGGATCCTTTTCTTTATTCACTTTTTTCTCCGCTAGATACAACTCGAAAACTTCTTTAAACAATGGGTCCTCAAATGATAAATCATCTTCTAAAATTTCTTCAGCTACGAAATCAGCCAACATCATCTTGACTATTATCTCGTTATCGTCCTCATCAAAAGATTCCACGTCAATTTCTACCCCACCATAGTTTAGCATTAACCGAAGAATGTCTCGTTCTTGATAATAGGTCCCTGATTTTATTACCTCTTCTGCTTTCGATTTAGCTTTAAAGGTTGGGTCAAAAAACTCTGGAGGTGGCTCGTCCATTGGTGAAGGCTGTTTAGCAGCCTCCTTTCTAACCGTATCTTTATGTTTCTTTAACCTTATTTTGTTTAACTCCGATAGCAGAGCCTTTTCTGGTACATCCAATAAAACACTACACTCTTTGGTATAAACAGATCGTGTTATACTATCAGGAATAATAGCTACAGACTCGATAATGCTTCGAACAAGTCCTGCTTTTTTAATGGGGTCTCCTGCGGTTTCCTCTGCTAATAATTGCGTTTTGAATAAAATAAAATCTTTTGATTCGTCCGAGAAATAAGATTGAATTTCATCAATTTTTCTAGATTTAGAAAAAGAATCCGGGTCATCGCCTTCGGGCAATAGAGCTGCTTTAACATTAAGACCTTCTGCTAATATTAAATCAATCCCCCTAAAGGAAGCTTTAATTCCTGCCGGATCAGCGTCATATAAAATGGTAATATTCTTGGTGTATCTACCAATTAATCTAACCTGATCACTTGTTAAGGCAGTACCAGAGGAAGCAACCACATTTTTCACCCCAGCCTGATGCATAGAAATTACATCCGTATAACCCTCCACCAAATAGCAAACATCCTCTTTAACAATGTGCCTTTTAGCCTGAAAAATACCGTATACAATTTTGCTTTTATGGTAAATTTCACACTCTGGTGAATTTAGGTATTTTGGTATTTTCTTATCGGTTTTTAAGGTTCTACCCCCAAAACCTAAAGTTCTTCCTGACAAATTCTGAATAGGGAACATTACCCTTCCCTTAAACCCATCATAAAGACCTTTACCCTTATCTTTTAAAAGTCCTACTTCGGTTAAATATTCCGTACTAAAACCACCAGAGTTAGCTGCTTTCACCATTGCATCAAAAGCATCAATTGCATAACCCAACTCAAAGGTTTCTATGGTTTCTTTAGTAAAACCTCTTTCAACAAAATAAGAATACCCAATTGCCTTTCCCTCTTCTGTATTATGGAGGTTTTCTTTAAAGTACTTTTGTGCCCAATCAGACACTATATACAGACTTTCTCTATGACTTTTGGCTTCTTCTTGCTCAGGAGAGCTTTTGGTTTCCTCAACCTCGATATTATACTTCTCTGCTAAAAACCTTAGCGCCTCTGGGTAAGACATTTGCTCATGCTCCATAAGGAAAGTGACTACACTCCCTCCTTTACCTGAACTAAAATCTTTGAAAATTTGCTTAGATGGAGAAACCATAAAAGAAGGAGACCGTTCGTCAGAGAACGGACTAAGTCCTTTATAACTAGAACCAGATTTCTTTAAATTAACGAATTCGCCAATTACTTCCTCTATTTGAGCAGCTTCAAAAATTCTATCAATGGTTTCTCTTTTAATCACAAGGCAAATGTAATACTTGAATTGAGCAAATTGGAATAATTAAAATCAGAAGGTTTATTATACATTGATTAGTTTTTAACTATACTATCAATCTGTTTCAAAAACAAAACAAAACCAACAATAAAGACTAAACTAACTAATTTTTATTTTGCCTTATTAGATGTTTGAACTAACATTGCATGGTAATTAATAACACACTTACTAAAATTACACTAGCCACTTTACGCAACTTTTTACTGGAAACAGCATTGAGTTTAAATAACAAGAAATTGTTGTAACGCGCTACCAATACCAAACTTGTTGGAAAACCAATCCAACTTCAAGAAACACGTAGAGTGGTGGTAGTGCAGTAGTTACAAACTACGCATAATTAAAAGGTCTGCTGGGGAGCGGACCTTTTTTTATTTATACGCCTTAGTGGTTTTAACACCTTTTTCATCCCAAAAGAACCAAGTACCTGAAGGTTTACCGTTAAGCATTAAACCTTCATATCTTGGTTTCCCGTTTGAATACCATGTTTTCTTTCTACCTATTTCCACCCCATTCTCATACTCCCCAATACTCCAAGGCTTCCCGTCCTCATAAAAGGATTCCCATAATCCGACTCTTTGTGTATTCGAGTCCACCTTACCGGTTATTTTAATAACTCCATTTTCATATACTTCCTCATAACCAACTAAGGTTTTTCGTCCATCAATGAAAGAATACAAATTATACTCTTTGGGCTTACCACTTTCATAAAAGGAAAAAGGTTCTCTTTTCAATTCACTTGAAACTTCCTTTTTATCGACTTTTTTTTCCTCTTGATTAGTTTTGATTGCACAAGAGGAAAGCGAGCATATAAATAACAGATAAAAACTATACCGAAGTAACTTTGGTAACTTGCGGTAATAACTTAGCAAAAATGTTTTGAACTCCATATTGTAACGTTTGGGTAGATGATGGGCATCCATTACAGGCACCACTTAATCTAACTTTTAATTCTCCATTCTCAAATGACTCAAATGCAATAGCACCTCCATCATTCTCAACTGCCGGACTTACATATTCTTTTAAAATATGCTCAATCTTTTTATCAATATCACGAACTTCTCCTGGTTTTGGTAAGGCAACAAACTCTTCCTTTGGGTTCTCTTTCTCCTCGGTGGCAACCATTGCTTCTTCATCAATTATAGGTTGACCAGCCTGTAAGTAGTTAGTTAAATACTCTCTAACCTCCATAACTACATCATCCCATTCAAGGGCATCAATTATGGTAAGTGTAACAAAGTTTTGTGACAACATAACAGCTTTAACAAAAGGAAAAGTAAACAACACTTTCGCTAAGGGAGCATTGGAGATATCAGAGTCTTGAGTAAACTCATAAGATTCTCCATTCGAAACTATTGCCAAATTACCCACAAACTTCATGGCTTTTGGGTTTGGTGTCATTTCTGCGTATATAGTAACTGGTGCTTTCATAATTAAAAATTGAGCCGCAAATTTACATTATTCCCACTCTAAATCAGATTAAAAAAACTTAACCTAGTATAAATTTAACCATTGAATATATTTGTGCATCAAACTATCAAGATGGCACTAATAAAAACGGTTAGGGGAAACACTCCAAAATTTGGTAACAACAATTACTTATCTGAAAACGCAACAATAATTGGCGATGTAACAACTGGTGATGATTGCAGTATTTGGTTCAATGCCGTTATACGAGGAGATGTAAATTCAATTTCCATAGGAAACAAAGTAAATATACAGGATGGTGCCGTGGTTCATTGTACGTTTGAAAAGCACCCAACTAAAATTGGCAATAATGTTTCTATTGGTCACAATACGTTGGTTCATGGCTGCGAAATAAAAGAAAATGTCTTGGTTGGCATGGGAGCCATTGTAATGGACGGTGTAATTATTGAAAGCAATGTAATAATAGCCGCTGGTTCCGTGGTTTTGCAAGGAACACATATTGAATCTGGTGCTGTTTGGGCGGGAATTCCTGCAAAAAAAGTGAAAGATTTAAGTAACGAATTATTACAAGGAGAAATTGAAAGAATTGCTAACAATTATCTTTTTTACTCAGATTGGTACAAAGAGGAATAATGAATATCTAATTCTCCTACATCTAGTTCCTTAGCACAAATCTTTTTTATTACAGATTTTTCTCCACTTGAAATTATGGAATGTTTTGAGTCTGAACACTCATTAAGCTTTAGATTCTCAAAGACTCTTTTTACTTGAGTAGCAACAGGAATACCAGAGTCGATTATATGAATATTTTCGTTAATTAATCGCTTTATCTGAGGTTTTAAAAGCGGATAATGCGTACAACCCAATACTAAACGATCTATTGGAAATTGCACTAATTCATTAATATGCTTTTTAAGAAGTTCGTCCATTTCTATTGAATCTAGCTTCCCCTCTTCAATAAGTCTTACCAACCCTTCACCAACTTGAGTAATAATTTGAACACCGTCTGAGTATGTTTCTTTAGCCTTATTAAAGTGCTCACTTTCTATAGTTCCATGAGTAGCCAAGACTCCTACCATCTTGGTAAGTGAGCTATTTGCGGCAGGTTTTATGGCGGGTTCAATACCCACAAAAGGAATATTAAACTCTCTCCTTAACGTGGAAATAGCTTGAGTTGTTGCCGTATTGCAAGCTACCACAATAACTTTAGCACCTAGGTCAATAAGTTTCTTTGTATTGGAAATGCTTAATTGAATAACTTCCTCGGTAGATTTCTCTCCATACGGAGCATTTAAACTATCTGCAATATAAATGGTAGACTCACATGGTAAAACTCGAACAACCTCTCTCCAGATTGTTAACCCCCCAACACCGCTATCAAAAAAACCTATACTCAAAACAAGTCAAAAAAAAAGCATCCCGAAGGATGCTTTCAAATTTATAAAATTCCGAGATGTTTCTTAACCAAGGCTAACATATTGTCACCTTCAGGGTAGACTAAAACAGCTCCTACGCTTGTATCAAATACATAGGTATAACCATTCGCTTTTGCAACAGCATCAATAGCATCTTGCGCCTTTTTAATCACTGGCTCAATTAAAGCTTGTTCTTTAGCTGTTAAGCTTTGTTGCGCATTTTGCTGGAATGTTTGCAATCTTCCCTCTAAATCATTGATCTCTTTTACTTTTGAATCTCTAATTAAATCAGACCATGCAGCTTCGTTAGCTTGATAATCTCTAACTAAATTTTGATATTCTGTTTGCATAGCCGTCATTTGAGTTTCTAAAGAGGCCGCTTCTTTTTCCAGTTCTGTACGTATTGTTGCCGCTTCAGGCATCAACTGCATTAATTCTTGAGAATTAATATGTCCGATTTTTGGTGATTGAGCCACAGAGGTCATTGAAACACCCAAAACGATTGCTATTGCTAATAAAAATTTCTTCATTGTTTTAGTTTTATCTTCTATTAATTATTGTCATTTTACAAAAGGCTGCAATATTATTTATCGCTAGCCGAATATCCTAATTTTTTGAGTATCACATCGCTTTTATCATACTTAGGATCTGAAAACAAAATATTTGAATTTATTCCTTTATCAAACACTAAAGCGTAACTCCTTTCTTTTGCTAATTCCTTTATTGCATTAAAGATATCATCCTGCAATGGTTGAATTAACTCTTGTCGTTTTTTAAAAAGCTCTCCGTTTACTCCAAATTTCTCTCTTTGATAATCTCTAATTTCCTTTTCTTTGGCTTTTAGTTCTGACTCTCTTTGCGTTTGCAAATCTTTTGTTAGTAATATTTTCTCTGCATCAAAAGCTCTTCGTAATCGAGCCAGTTCAGTCATTTTTGCTTCAACAGTTTCTTGCCATTTTTTACTCATGGCATCCAGTTCAGTCTGAGCATCCTTATACTCATCCATGTTTTCTAGAATATACTTGGAATCTACATAAGCATATCTCTGAGCAAACAAAGAAGGTGCCGCAATCAATAAAATAACAAACAATATATTTTTTAACATATAAATAAGGTTTTACAATTCTCCTAGGTTGGCTCCAATAGAAAAATGCACTTGTGATTTTTGCATTCCTGATCTTCCAGGCACATCATCCAATCTGTAACCCCAATCTAACCCTAGTAAACCAAACATGGGTAAGAATACTTTTACCCCAAAACCAGCCGATCTATAGTTGTTAAATGGATTAAAAGACTGTAAATCTTGAAACGTATTTCCCATTTCTGCAAAAGCTAAACCATATACCATTGCGCTAGGATTGGTAGAAAATGGATACCTAATTTCTGCGGTATATTTTGTAACCATTGGCGCTCCGGTGGATGGAGATAACGATAAATCATCATAACCACGTAATGCAATAACCTCTCGGGCATCTAGCTGAAATCCAGACAAACCAGAACCTCCTAAATAAAATCTTTCAAAAGGAGCTATTCCAACCTCAGGAGTATAGGTAAACAACCCTCCAAATCCAACTTTTGCATAGACAACGAATTTATCAATGAAATTATTATACCAGGCCGCAGTAAACTTCCACTTATTATACTCTACAAATTTAAAGGCTTCCTCTGTACTTAATTCTGAATAGTCCTTATCATTAAACCAAGAATATGGCGGAGTTAATTGACCAGACAGGCTAATTCTGGAACCTGACTTAGGAAAGTTAATATCATCTAACGAACTCCTAGTTAAGACACCTTCATAAAAAATATTGTTGGCATATCCTTTGGAAAATCCTTGAAAAGCAGGCCAATTATTTACATCATAGTATTGATAATTAATAGATTGATAATATTGAAAATGGTCATCAGGCCATTTCAACCTTTTACCCAAACCTACCGTAACACCAAACGTTCCCATTGACATGTAATTCGGGTTATCTACAATGGCTCCTGATTCACTATCAATTGCCGTTTTAGAACCTCGACCTTGATGCGTGTAGTAGGTAGAAAATGTAAACGAAGTAGGTTTCTTTCCCCCTAGCCATGGTTCCGTAAATGAAAAGTTTATTGAATTATAAATAGGCCCACTTGTCTGACCTCTTAGACTCAACCTTTGTCCATCGCCAGAAGGAAGTGGAGTCCATGCCTTTTTGTTAAATAAGTTTTTTGTAGAGAAATTGTTAAACGTCAATCCCAATGTTCCTATTAAAGAAAATCCACCATAGCCACCAGAAAGTTCAATTTGATCAGATGGTTTTTCGCCAACTACATACTCAATATCAACTGTTCCGTCTACAGGGTTAGGTTTTGGAATAACATTCATTTTTTCTGGGTCCAAGAATCCTAAAATGGAAAGCTCTCTTTGCGTTCTCATAATATCTGAGCGACTAAACAAATCGCCTGGTTTGGTTCTAATCTCTCTACGAATTACGTGCTCACTAGTTTTTGTATTACCGGTAATTACAATTTTATTGACTCTAGCTTGATTACCTTCGTAGATTTTAATTTCAATGTCAATAGAATCGTCTACCACACTAATCTCAGAAGGAGTAACTTGAAAAAATAAGTAACCGTCATCCATGTATTGAGAACTAATATCTAAACCAGATGGATTCATAAAAAGTCTTTGATCCAATACAGCTGTATTATAAATATCGCCTTTCTTAATGTCTAAAATTTCACTTAAAGTTTCGGTTGAATATTTTTCATTACCAATCCATTTAATATCCCTAAAGAAATATTGGTTACCTTCATCAATGTACACATCAATCTGAAGATCTTCATCGCCCATAGAGGTTAAGGTGTCTGTAACCACTTTTGCATCTCTAAACCCTGATTGTTTATACTTGCTAATAAGCAAAGCTTTATCGCTTTTGAACTGAGAGTTAATAAATTTAGATTTTTTAAATATACGAGGTTTAACCTTTTCGGTAAAATGAGAGGTCAAAATTGGCATTATAGAATCTGAACGTTGGTGCCAAATAGATTTAAGAAGATTTACAAGCAAAACGTCAAAGTCTTCAAGGGGGCGAATACGACTTTTCTCTTTAGTTTCTTTAAATGTTCGTTCTAGTTTTATATCCGAGAACTCTTCATTTCCGTGAAAAACAATATCCTCTATTTTAACTTTCTTGTTCTTTTGAACTTCAATAATCATCATTTGATGATTAGGGAACAGGGTGTCATTTTTTTGAATGATATCCACCTTTGCATGATAATACCCTTTGTCTACGTAAAACCTACGGATTTTTGCTTTAGTAGAAACAACCAAATTATTGGTAACTATCCTTTCTCTGTATAGATTTATTTCCTCACGAATATCATCTGCTTCTCCTTTAGATACACCTTTAAGTTTAAATCTTGATAACCTGGGTTGTTCTGTAATCTTAAATTCCAAATAAATTTTATTGCCCACTACCCTTTGAACATATATTTGGATATCTGAAAAGAGTCCTTGTTTCCAAAGCTTTTTTATTGACCCCGAAAGATTATCTCCGGGCACATTAATTTCCGAGCCAACTGTTAAGCCTGTTAGCAACACTAACGCGTTTGGGTCTAAAACCTTTGTGCCTGTAATAACTATTCCGCCAAGAACGTATTTCTTTGGATTGGAATAATCCACCTCAAAGTTACTGCTGTTTCCATTTGTTATTTGTGCATTTAACAAAATTGGAGAGAGGATAACAAGGGCTCCTATGGCCGCAATCCTAAATTTGTTCACTAGTCTTTCCAAATCTTCGCTCTCTTTTTTGATAAACTGAAACTGCTTCAATTAAATCTTCCTTTCTAAAATCTGGCCAAAATTTATCTACGAATAATAGTTCAGAGTAAGCAATTTGCCAAAGCAAAAAATTACTAATTCTAGTCTCTCCACTTGTTCGTATTAATAAATCTGGATCAGGTATGGAATTGGTGGCAAGATATCTTTCGAATACTTCCTCGTCAATATCTGACTCCAATATTTCACCATTTTTAACATCAATCGCAATTTTCTTTGTAGCTTCAATTATTTCAGATCTAGAACCATAGCTTAAGGCTAAAACTAGAGTCATTCTTGAATTACTTTTAGTACTTTCAATTGCAGCTGCTAACTCTGCTTGCCCCTTTTTGGGTAGCGCAGATATATCTCCAATTGCTTTTAATCGAATATTATTCTTGTTTAAAGATTTTAATTCCTTTTTTATGGTTGAAACAAGTAATTCCATTAAAGCGGCAACTTCTAACCTAGGTCTATTCCAATTTTCTGATGAGAAAGCATATAATGTTAAATATTTAACGCCAATTTCGGCAGAGCTTTCTATTGTTTCTCGAACTGCTGTTAAAGCATTTTTATGACCAAAAATTCGGGCTTTCCCCTTTTCTTTGGCCCATCTCCCATTCCCATCCATAATGACGGCAATATGTTCTGGAATATTTGAATGTAACAACTGCTTTAAATCTGACATATACTACAATAAAATGTAGGAAAATTAAGTCGGCAAATATATCTATTTGCTTTGATTAAAGTGACATGTACTAGGGTTCTTAACCAAATTATACGAGAGTGTAAATCCAATATAGGAAAACCAATCATTATTATAGTCGTTTCCTCGCTGAGTACCCCAACTTGTACCGTTTGAACCTTGGGCTTCTAAAGTTCTATTTGACAAATCTCTAGTGGTTTTGGATAAATCATCTGGGTTGGAAGGATACCTTGTACTTACATCATCTATATAGTCGGACGAGGAAATTCTTAATTCCCCGCTAATACCTAATAACATCCTATCCGATAATCTAAATTTAAATCCAAAGCCAATGGGTAATACCAGAGCCACTCTGGAATATTCAAAGTCTTCTGTTTGCAATGGATGCAGCTCATAAAGGTTACCAGATAAATACGCTTTAGGGTTAAACCGTACTATAGAGAGCCCTATAAATAGATAGGGGGTAAAAACATCAGCAACTTGAAAAAAACTTTGCGGGGAATGTGGTTGAAAATCTAAGAAATTAAACTCGATAACCGAACCTACTTCCCAAATATTAGATTGAAAACTTAAGTTTCGTTGAGATTCAAACTCCGATGAGGAGTTTCTGTCATCTCCAGTAAGTCTGGCGTTCCTAACCAAAAAATTTAGCGCCCATCTAGAATTAAAATTTTGGCGGTAGTTTAACCCTATGGCTAGTTTTGAATCATTTGAAAAACTAGAGTAAACATCTCCTCTAAACAAAGAGCTACCAACAAACAACCCGACCTCTCCATATTTTTGTGAAGAGGCCGGGTTTATAAATATTGTAACGAAAAC
Organism: Salibacteraceae bacterium; assembly: GCA_049606935.1. Lineage (GTDB taxonomy): Bacteria > Bacteroidota > Bacteroidia > Flavobacteriales_G > Salibacteraceae > CAJXZP01. The sequence goes on along the minus strand of JBMYWA010000007.1, from coordinate 26,756 downwards.
GAGTAATAATAACTTGTTCATATTCTGAACAACGAAATTAAGACATATAAATTGTTTTACAATCTAATTCTTGATCTTGCTTTTGATTTTAATCTATAAGTAAGGCTCAACATCCCGAACAAATAAGCATCCTTTTTTTCATCCTTACCACGAATACCTCCCTCACTATGACGGCCACTGGTATTGTATCTTTTATCAGCCATTTCTTTTGACTCGGTACCGTATGCTGCTTCTAAGGCTGCTCCATCATAATAGTTGGTACTTGCATCATCCAAATAGTCTGATGTAGTAAACCTCACACCACCTTCAAATTGTATTCCAATTTCCTTTGTGATATTGTACTTAATCCCTAGTCCTAAAGGAAATACCATGGTCATTTGAGAGTAATCTTTTGGCGCACCACTTAAGCCCTGGCCTTCTGTATTTAGAGGGGCTAAATTCACCCATTCTCCAGATTCATTTGTTCCTTGCGGATTAAAATATGAAGCACCGATTCCAGCAAATAAATACATGGAAATATTAGAAGATCCATATCCTCTAACCCCTTTAAGCTTGTAAGAGGTTCCTATTCTTTCTCTAAGGAAATAATACTCCAATTGCCCCGAAAACTCAAATAAACCAGTTTTCACATCAAGATTTCTCCCACGTCTACCATCGTTATCGGTGGTTTTATCATCTGCGTACAGTTGAGCATAAATAAGATTTACTTTTCCAGCAAAACGATTATGAAATCGATACTTAAAGAAACCACCGATAGCTAATCTTGAGTTTTGGATTTGGAAATCTCCAAATCTAGATCCATCATTGGGACCACCTCCAAGGTCACTCATTAAATTGGCGGCACCAACAGAAAATCCAATTTCCTTTTTATACCTATTCCACCTTTGCGCTTGCGCATCTGAAAAAGATATTGCTAAAAATATTCCTAAAATTGTTGAAAGGGTAAAAACTTGTTTCATATCACACTATTTTCAAGCAAATCTAATGTGAAAGAAAACTGTTAAATTGTTAATAACTCGCACTTTTCAACAGGATTTTGTTGAAACGAAGGTGGTTTTCAACAAAAAACCACCTTAAAACCCTTGGAAATGTTAATAACCATGAAAAACCATAACACGCAATTTTCTCGAATGATTATTTTGATTTTTGGATAGGAAAGGGTTGAAATTATGAAGTTCTATAACCTAACTCTTGATTTGGCTCTAGATCTCCAACGATAAGTCAGACTTAATGTACCAAACATGTAAGCATCCGTTAAATCATTATTACCTCGAATCCCGCCAGCATTATGTCTACCTGTGCTTGAATAACGTTTATCGGCCATTTCTTTTGATTCCTTACCAAATGCAGATTCCAATGCATCACCATCATAATATGTGGTGCTTACATCATCCAAATAATCAGTGGTAGTAAATCTCATTCCGTATTCAAACTGAACTCCAATTAAATGCGTAATATTATACTTAATTCCTGCACCTAAGGGGAATACAAAGGTTAATTGGTTATAGTCTTTTGGGCCACCTTCCAATCCTTGGCCTTCTGTATTTAAATCTGCTAGCTTTACGTATTCACCATCAAGATTTGAACCTTTTGGGTTATACCAAGCACCACCTATACCAGCAAAAAGGTATAATGAAAAATGACTAGATCCATACCCCTTAACACCTTCGACTTTGTATCTATGACCAATTTTTTCCCTAAGCAAATAGAATTCATATTGACCAGAAAGTTCAATAAGGTCTGTTTTGGTATCCAAATTTCTTCTTCTTCTTCCTAAATTTTCTGTGGTTTTATCATCCCCAATTAATTGGCCGTACATCAGGTTAGCTTTTAAAGCCATGTTGTTATGGATTCGATATTTCCATGAAACCCCCACTGCAATACTGGAATTTTCAATTTGAAAATCACCATACCTTGAACCAACACCAGAACCGCCTCCAAGATCACTTAGCATATTGGCTGCGCCAATATTTAGCGCAAATTCCTTTCGGTAACGATTCCATCTTTGGGCACTAGCAAATTCAATTGAAAAGCTAACTACCACAAGAAATGCAACTACGAATTTGAAAAAATTTCTCATTGTCCCCAAATTGATCAAAATCCATTCAAATTATCCTAACAACAACCCTCTCAAGATCACTGTTTTTTATGAATAATTCCCTAAAAAATAGGTGGAATGGGATTATATCATTTTATAATATTTGTGTGCGAAAAAATTCATTTATTTTAACTATAAATTCATTTAATCCTTGCAAATGTAACATTTTAGTTTCTCTTGTCAAGTCCCCAATTCAATTTGTGACGAAGAGTACGGAAAAAGGTTTGAGTTGGAAACTGTATTATCTTCACTAAATAATCAGATTTTCGAACCTTTATTTCAATAGAGGTGTTTATTCTTTGAACCCTAGAATCTAAACTAACCAATGACTTATCTGTTCTTCCTTCAATTTTTAAGGTGATTTCAGAGGAGTCGCTAATGACTACGGGCCTAACATTTAAATTATGCGGGGCAACTGGAGAAATAATAAAATTATTACTTCCTGGAGCTACAATAGGTCCTCCTACACTCAATGAGTAAGCCGTAGAGCCAGTGGGAGTAGAAATGATTAATCCATCCGCCCAATAAGAATTTAAAAACTCACCATTCACATAGGTATGGATAACAATCATAGAGGCGTTATCGTTCTTATGAATAGTCACCTCATTTAAGGCAAAGTTTTTTCTTCCAAAGAGATCGTTTTCTGTACAAACCTCTAACAACGAACGTTCTTCAATTTTAAAATCGTCTTTTAACCAACTATCAATTGAGGTTTTTATATCATCTGAACTAACCCTGGCCAAAAAACCTAATCGACCTGTATTGATTCCCATAATAGGAATATCCAAACCTTTTAACATTAAGGTAGAGTCTAAAAAAGTTCCATCTCCACCAATACTAATCAATAGATCTGGTTTTTTATTTCTATTTTTTGCGGATGTAAACGGGATAGCTTTTGGCAATTGCAAATCAAATTCTGTTTCAAGTTTTAGTAAATACTTTTTATGAACTTGAATTTCAATACCTAATTCCTCTAAATAAGAAAACAGAAATTCTATATCCTTTTTAAACTTATAATTTAATTCCTTCCCGAATATGGCGACCGTTTTCATACTATCCAAAGGTAATTATTGTAATCCACCTAGATGGATTTCTTAAAGTGTAAATAAACCCCGCTTTGATTTTCTCGGTTAAACGCATACTCAATTCGCATAACGAAATCATAAAAAGCGGTAATATCTAACCCTAATCCATATCCATACGCCCATTTATTGGAGAGCAAATTTCTTTCTCCATATAGCTTATCCTCTGCAAAACCAACATCTACAAAAGCATTAATATACATTGCAAAGTATGGTTTGTTAAACTTTTCCATTGGCAGCCAGGTCAGATGCATTTGTTTTTTCTTTAAAATGTTAAATTTCAAGTTGGCTTTGGTTACCATATATTTTTCTGCATCCATTACGTACAATTCATACCCCCTAACATAGTTGGTATATCCTAATCCTTGTTGAATAGAATATGGAGTAGAATCAAAAAAAGTAGTTTTTCCGACAACGGAATTCGCAAAATTCCACCTACCCCCAAGTGGCAAATGCCAATAAACTCCCAATGTAGTGGTTAATACATTTAGTTGTTCATTATCTAAAATGCCAAGTCCATATTGATTTATATAGGTTTCAATTTTGTATCCTTTTAATGGGTAATCCATATAATCGCGGGTATCAAACTTTCCGTAATAACTCAGTGTGAAATATTCAGATTTGGTTTGATTGTTCTTTAAATAATCATTTGCTAAATGAGTAATAGCAGAATCAACCTTTAGATACGTATACATGAGCCCTACTCGATGTCTAAAATTTAATCCTTTCCGATATGTAATTTGTACTTTGGCAAAATTCACTTGTCTCCCAGGACCATCTTCACTTTTGTAAAACTCTCGTTTATTCAGATCTGATGTATAGTTAACTTCCCTATACCCTGCTACCCCACCAGATACATATAAGCCCAATGTTTTCTTTTTATTTAAGTTAGGAATATCATATCCTATTGAAAACTGGTTTTCGAACCCGATTTTGGTCATTACTTGAAAGGTTTCGTTACGTCCTCTAAAGTTATACCAGTTTAAAAAAATTCCGTAAGAAAGCCGGTTAAAGTCTTTTGTTTCCCACCAAGTATTAAAATTTCGATCTCCATTTTCCAAAATTGGATAAGGCCAAACGTACCATCTCTCTTCTAAAATAAAGGTAACATTTGCCAGTCCATTAGAATCAAATGACACTTCAAACGTGGTTTTGTTAAAAAGGCTTGTATTAAAAATATTCTCTCTCGACCTCACCACTTTATTGTGGAAGTCATCCTTTGAAAGGGTATCTCCAACTTGGTAGGCTAATTCTCTTTCTAGAACAAATTTTTTGGTTTTTTCATTACCAATAAAAAACGTTTCACCTACTACTACTAAGTCATTAAGGTTTTCAATTTGAGCAAAAGCTTGTTGCCCTAGGAATAAAAGAATGGTACACCATAAGAACCTCATGGTAAAACTTAAATATTAAGATAATTCATAAGGTTATCATACCGGTTTTGCATATCGTCATTTTCAGACTTAGCCTGATAACTTGCAACCACCTGGTAACCAAAACGATCTAAAGAGCTAATTACGCTTTCCACCTCTTGCTTATTTAGTTTAATGGTAAGAACAAGTTTATTGTTGTCTTTACTGGTACGTATATAAGTTCCTAAAATTTTAACTCCAGTATTTTCTACAATACGGGTTATTTCCGTTAAATAATAATCGGTAATGGCCATTTCTACTTCAATAACCCCTCCGGCATCCTCCACAATAGCAGCTTTACCAAAAACATCTACAATCCTGCTTCGACTAACCACGCCTAAAAATGTGCTTTTGGCATCTACTACTGGAAGACAGCTAATTTTTGACACTTGCATTTTATTGACACAACTCAAAAAATGCTTTGTGGCATCTATACACACATTGGGTAATCTAATTTTTGAATTGGAGATGGATTGACTCCAATCGTCAATTTCATAAATATCCTCTTCATAAATTAAACCAACAAATTGACTACCATCAATTACTGGAAAGTGTGTCAATTTAAACTCGTCCATAAAACCCATGGCCTTATCTATTGAATCATTCAATTCAAGATATGGAAGTTCTGATTCTGCTACCTGCCCTGCAGTCATGGTTTATGGATAATTAGATTGTTTAACGGTACAAAAATTTACATTTGCACTACGGTTCAAAAATAGAAAATTATGACTCAATTAAGTGTCAATATTAATAAAGTTGCCACCATTAGAAATGCCAGGGGTGGCAATACTCCAAATGTACTAACCATTGCTTTAGATTGCGAAAAATTTGGAGCCGAAGGCATCACTGTTCATCCAAGACCGGATGAAAGACACATTAGATTTAGTGATGTTGACGACCTGTCTAATTCTGTTACCACAGAATTTAATATTGAGGGTTACCCAAGCGAAGATTTCATTTCCATGGTTTTAAGGCATAAACCAGCCCAAGTAACCTTAGTTCCTGACGGGCCGGATGTTTTAACATCAAACGCAGGCTGGGACACCATAAAAAATCAAGAGCTTTTGACTGGAATCATCTCTACTTTTAAAAATGCAGGTATTAGAACTTCCATTTTTATTGATCCTGTTTCTGAAATGATTGAACATGCAAAACTAACGGGCACAGACCGAGTTGAGCTATATACAGAGTCTTATGCGGATGGATATCCCACTGACAAAGAAGCGGCTATTGCCCCATTTATTGTTGCTGCCAAGACTGCAAAAAAAGTAGGCCTCGGACTAAATGCTGGTCATGATCTGAACCTAGATAACCTTAGATACTTTGCAGAAAACATTCCCAATTTATTAGAAGTTTCTATAGGACATGCGCTGATATCAGATGCACTATATTATGGTTTGGAAAATACAATTGCTTTATACCTAAGAGAATTAAGACCTCAAGAATAATAGATCATGAAGCTTCATTATAAAATATTTGGAGAAGGTGAGCCGCTTATTATCCTTCATGGATTGTTTGGCATGTTAGACAATTGGCAAACTTTAGGAAAAAAGTGGGCCGATACATACCAAGTTATTTTGGTGGATTTAAGAAATCATGGGCATTCTCCATGGGATGAAGACCACACCTACCAATTAATGATGGAGGATTTGGAAGAGCTAGCAGATGATTTGTTTCTAGACGAAATAAATATCATTGGCCACTCTATGGGAGGAAAATTAGCCATGAAATTTGCCCAAAAGTTTCCAACTTTAATGAATAAATTAATAATTGCTGATATTGGGCCAAAAAAATATCCGGTCCATCATCATCAAATTCTTGAAGGCTTAAACAGCGTACCAATTAATACCGTAAAATCAAGGCAAGAGGTGAAGTCCTATTTATCCAGATACATCCCTGAAGATTCAACCCAACAATTTTTTCTAAAAAATCTGTATTGGAAGGAAAAGGGGGTCTTGGATTGGCGATTTAATTTGAAGAGTTTAACCAATAACATTCAATTTGTAGGAGAAGACCTATTAGGCCATCCATACAACAAACCCGCATTATTTATTCGTGGAGGAAACTCCAATTACATTCAAGATTCTGATTGGACGGAAATTAAGAACACATTTAGCCATGCAGAATTAGCTACAATTCCAGAAGCTGGGCATTGGCTTCATGCCGAAAACCCATCCTTATTTTTTGAATTAGTTAATGATTTTTTAACAGAGAACTAGCTCAAAATTATTCGAGCATCTACAGTATAAATTTGATCACCAGAGGCCATTAAAGGGTTTAAATCCATTTCTTCTATTTCGGGAGCAAGCTCCACCAATGCAGAAACCTTAGATATTATTTGAGCAAACATCTCAATATTAACCCCTTCTTTGCCTCTATACCCTTCCAATATTGGAAATATTTTTAACCTACTAATCATTGTTCTGGCTTCCTCCACTCCTACGGGTGACAATCCGGCTCGAACATCTTTAAAAACCTCAATATAAATACCACCCAGGCCGCACATAATAATGTGTCCAAAATCACCTTCTTTACGTGCACCTACAAAAATCTCCAACCCACTTAATTGTGATTGCATTAAAACTCCTGTTACCTCATCAATATTCATAAGGCGACTAAATTCATTTTCCACTTGATTATTGGAAGTGACATTTAGAACCACGCCTCCAACATCTGTTTTATGCACAGGCCCAACCACTTTCATCACTAATGGAAATCCTATTTCAGCTGCAATTTGCAGTGCTTCATCCTTACTAGACACTACGGTTTCATAAGCTGTTGGAATACCAGCGGCAGCCAAGATCTGTCCTGTTTCATCAGGCGCCAGTAGGCCCGAACTACTTGAATCAATCACTTTACGAATCAAAGCATTATCAATTTCAGGTAAGGAAACGGAAAGACTTGTAGGTTTAGGAGTGCAATAAACTTCGGCCAAGGCAGATCCTAAATCCACCTCATCTGGGAAATTAATTCTGCCTTTAGATAAAAAGTATTCAATTTCTTTTTCGGCATTCACAAGAGATGGGAGCACTGGATAAATGGGTTTTTTACAAAATTTCATTTTTACATTCAATACTTTGTAAACATTCTCCACATCAAATAACCCGGCACTGCCAAAAACTACGGCCATACCATCAATTTCATCAAAATTATGCTCGCAATAGTCAATAATTATTCCCAATTGATCGGCCGTACCCGTAGCTAAAAAGTCAATAGGATTTGCCACAGAAGAGCCAGGGTACAAATTAGTCAATAACTCATCCGCCTCGGCCCCAGAAATAGGGGGTACAGATAATCCACCTTTTTCCAAAGCATCAGTAAGCATAACGGCAGAGCCACCTGCATGAGTTATTACCGCAATATTTTTACCTATTAATTCTTTATTGTCAAAAATACCCGCCACGGTAATCAATTCGGTACGACTACTACAATATACAATACCTGCTTTTCTAAATAGGGCACGGGTAATAAAATCACTTGTGGCCACCGCTCCCGTGTGCGAAGAAGCTGCTCGACTACCCGCATTAGAATATCCTGCTTTAATAGCCGCAATTTTACAGCCTTTGTTTATCAAAGAGGAGGCGTGTTTTAAAAACTTTCGGGGGTCGGCAAAGCTTTCAATGTATAATAACTTAATTTTTGAACTCTCGCCTTCTTTATAAGATTCATCTAAATGCTCCAAAACGTCTTCTACTCCAGTTTGCGCACTATTTCCTACAGAAAAAACTTGATTGAATTGCAATCCATTTTGCATTCCTGCCTCCATAATAAAAACTGCTGTTGCACCAGAACCACTTATTAGGTCCACACCTTTACTCGACAATTTGGGCACAGGTAGTGTAAAAACACCTTGATAATTGGCATTAATTACTCCAATACAGTTTGGACCAATTAAGCTTCCTCCTACTTTATTTATTTGTTGTGATATTTGGTTTTCTATTTGTTGCCCTTCTTCACTCCCTTCTCCAAAACCTGCTGAAATAATAATAAAGCCTCTCGCGTTTTTTTGCTCGGTTAATACCTCTACTGTTTGGGCGCAGAATTTTGCAGGGATTGCCAAAATGGCTAAATCTACATTAGGCAATTCTTTCACCGTTTTGAAACAGGTTATTCCTTGAACTTCATTCTCTTTAGGATTAACAATAAACAAATCACCCGAAAAAGAACCTTCCAGTAGGTTGGTAACAATTTTACCGCCTGGTTTAGACGGATTATTAGAGCCTCCAATTACAGCTATACTTTGAGGATTTATTAACGATGAATGAAGCATACTTTACATTTTAAGGCAAATGTAAGTTAGGGACTATGCTTGAAACATGATATTGTTTAGCTTAATACAAAAAGTCGAGAAAGATTTTACAACTTCATCATTTCTTCAGAAAAAGCAAACATTTGCTTTTCTTTGAAGAAAGGAGCCATTAATTGAATTCCAAAAGGCATTCCTTTTTCATTAGTTCCCATAGGCAATGAAATAGCAGGGTTACCTGCTAAATTGGCGTGAACGGTAAAGATATCTTCTAAATACATTGCCACCGGATTATCCGAATTATGTCCCAATTTGAAGGCTCCGTGAGGTGTAGTTGGCGTTAAAACCAAATCGTAATTCTCAAAAATTGCCTTTGTTTTATCTTGAATTAATCTTCTAACTTTTTGGGCCTTTGCAAAATAAGCATCATAATAACCTGTACTTAAAACAAAAGTACCCATCATTATTCTTCGCTTCACTTCACTACCAAAACCTTCAGAACGCGATTTCACGTAGGTAGATTCAATATCTTTTGCTTCCTGACTTCGGTACCCATAATGAATACCATCAAACCTAGATAAATTAGATGATGCCTCCGCGTTACTAATTACATAGTAGGTAGGTACCATTTGATTTAACAAATTAAAATCTACCACATCTACTTGATGACCTTGGGCTTTCAGTTTTTCAATTACCTCTGTAAATCTAGCTTTAACAGCTGGGCTTAAACCTTCACTTTCTAGCGCATCTCTTAAAACCGCAATTTTCTTTTTGCCTGAAACACTACCCTGTGTATACTCCTCTACTTTTTCATGCGAAGCAGTGGTATCATGTTCATCTTCACCGGCCATTACTTCTAGTAAAAGAGCAGAATCTTGAACAGATTTTGTAAAAGGACCAATTTGATCTAAAGAAGAACCATATGCAATTAATCCCCACCTAGAAATTCTTCCATACGTTGGTTTCAAACCAACCGTTCCAGTAAATGAAGCGGGTTGACGTACAGAACCTCCAGTATCCGTACCCAAAGATGCATGACATAAATTTGCTGCCACCGCAACAGCCGAACCACCTGAAGAACCTCCAGGAACTCTGGTATTATCAATAGGATTTAATACCGGGCCATAAGCCGATTTTTCATTTGAAGACCCCATTGCAAATTCATCGCAATTTAATCTACCAATAATAATCGCATCTTCATCCAGTAAGCGTTGAACGGCAGTAGCCGAAAACAACGATTTAAAATTGCTGAGTATTTTAGATGATACCGAAACCGAATGGTCTTTGTAGCATAAATTATCTTTTAACCCAATAACCATACCTGCCAATTTACCAGCGGTACCGTTTTTTATTTTTTCATCTACTTGTTGAGCCATTGCCAAAGCACTCTGGTCAAAAGTTTCTAAAAAAGCGTTCAGGTGTTTTTGGCTTTCAATTTCTGCTAAAAAGGTTTTTACCTCGTTTACAGCCGTAGTTTCGCCATTTTTTAGCGCTTCACGGTAAGCCAAATAATTGGAATAATTTAATGCCATAATATTAGAAAGAAATTATTTTTTGTCTTCTTCTACTTGCTTCGGATCTTCTTCCTGCTTAGAAGCGTCTTTAAATTCTTTAATTCCTTTACCCATACCCTTCATTAATTCGGGTAATTTACGGCCACCAAAAAGTAAAAGGATGATTACACCAATAATAATCCATTCGTATCCTCCAGGCATTCCCATAAGAAATAGTGCATTTGTCATGTCAAATAATTTGTGGCAAATTTAATTATTCTTTAATGGATGAGGGTATCAAAAGCGTGGTTTTAAAAAGATAAGTTAACAGGAAAAGATAGTTCGCCTTACTGGGCTTTGTACAACCAAAGAGAGGGGTCAAGGGTTTTAGCATTTACCCCTTTATGAATTTCAAATTGCAGTTCTGTTTTGCCGTCAATGGTAACTACCTCGCCAATAATTTGCTTCACTTTAACTTGATCACCGGCAGCTACGTATACATCTTTTAGGTTTCCATACACGGTTAAATAATCACCATGACGCACAATAACCGCTTTTCCGGCACCAGGAATTACAATTACACGAGATATTTCACCATCATAAACCACCCGTGCGGTAGCTCCTTTATTGGTGCTGATTCCTACACCGTGATTGTTTACTTTAATTGACTTTAATACTGGATGAGAATGAATTCCATATTTATCGGTAATTGTACCTTTCTCTACAGGCCAAGGTAATTTACCTTTATTGGCGGTGAATCCATTTGCTAATGCTTTTGCTTCAGGTGTTAAGCTCCATTCTCCAGATTTGGTTGCGTTCTTTTTTTGCGCTAAACGAATTTCTTCTGCAACAATTCTATCAATGGCTAATTGCATTTGTTGACGTTCTTTTTCCTTTTCTTTTATTTCCCTTTTAAGTTCTTCTTCTTTGGATTGAAGACTTGCATAAATTTCTTGATGCTGTGCTTTTTCAGAAGCTAGTGTTGATTTCTGAGCGGTCTCATTTTGCAAAAGTTCTTGTTTCTCTGAACGTTCTGCGAGAAGCTCTGCATTTTTTTCAATTAGCACAGATTCTAATCTTTTAATATCTTCTGTTTGCTTTTTTCTGAACTCCGAATACTGCTGTAAGTACCTTAGCCTTTTGTATGCCTGATTAAAATCATCTGAGGCAAAAACGTACATAATTTTGTCGTAGCTACTTCTGTTTCGATAAGCAAACTGAATCATTTTGGCATACTCCTCTTTCAGGGTTTTTACATCTCGTTCCATAGAAGCTATTAACTCTTCGTTGCTTTCTATTTCAGCGTTTAGGTATTTTACTTCACTATTAATGGTTGCAATAAGCTCCACTCTTTTTGAAATTTTATCTTGAAGTAAAACCAATTGATTTAGGGTGTTGGTTTTTTCTTTTTCATTTTTCTTTAAAAGGGTGTTTTTATACTCGATATCACTTTTAAGTCGGCTCTTTTTACGTTCTAAAACAGTTCTTTTACTTTGAGCATAGGCCGACTGAGTTGGAGCCAAGAAGGCTACCAATACTATAAACCCAATAAATAATTTACTCAGTGATTGGAACATATTTCGATGAAATCTTAAAAGGAAACTTTAACGGCCCTTCTACATTGAACTTATTCATTTTCACCTCCACATCTGTGTTGGTCTTTGCAATAATATTCATCTTAAAGGAAGACAAAAGCAAAAAGTTAGATATGTTTTCAAATGTAAGATATTGAATACTTGCATTGTTTTCTGTATTAATATCTTTCATGTTTACTTTTTCGGTTTTAAAATTTTCTGGGTTAATCCAATTGGTAAAAAGTACTTCAACATCATCCGTTTGCCATTCTTTACCCTTTTCTACATTTTTTGCTTCTCTTTTACTAAGAGTAGAAAGCACATAATGGTTTTTATCGTTTCGTTTACTGATAGACTCCGCCTTCTTTAAACCAAAACTATGCCCATAAAGCAACGATTGAACCTCATTAAACCCAAGTTCTACACCCATTTTATTTTGCACAAAAGAATAATCTCCACTATAGTATTTTTTCTCTTTTCTATTTAGAAACTTAATCGAGTCTGGTGTAGCCAGAATTCTTATTGCTTCGTACTTAAATGATGTTATTGAAATCCAAATAGCGCTATCCTTAACCATGCGTACCGACAATTTTACCGATTGATTAGTTTTATCCATATTAATGGATGCGTCAGCTTTAAAGGAAAGGAATTTAGGAACTTTCGCTTCTTCTGAAGTAATATTCTCTACAATTTCAACCACCTTTTTACTACCCACTTTGCCCCCTTTATTCTGGTTGGCTTTTTGAGATGATTTACATCCAGTAATGGCCGTGGATAACACAAATAGTATAAGAAAGACTTTCTTCATTAAGGAATGTATTTTTTAAGCCTTATTTTTTCAGTCAAATTATTAGAGCCGCCTTTACTTTGGGCTTCCACCCAATATTTTAGAGCTTCCTCTGTTTGACCATTCATAGCCAGGGCATCACCCAAGTGCTCAAGAATCTCTCCAGATCTATCTTTATCTGCATTCACAGCACGTTGAAGAATAGTAACCGCTTCCGCGTAATTTCCCATTCTAAAAAGCACCCATCCATAGGTATCTAAGTATACCGCACTGTTTGGGTTTCTGTTTACGGTTTGCTTAGACATACCTTCCGCTTTTTCTAAGTCTAGGCCCTCTATACTTAAAAAATATGCGTAATTGTTCAGCACGTAGTCATTAGATGGGTTCATTCTTAAAGAATGGTCGTATGCCAACCAAGCCTTTTGCAACTCTCCTGTTTGGTAATAAGCATCTCCTAAATTAGCCATTATTTGAATTTCTAATTCTGGCATTCCGTAGGCTAATTCTTTCGACATTTCTAAAGAACGGATGGCTTTTTTATAATTCTCCTTTTGTAGGTATCCCAAGCCATTAAAATAATGGGGTAAAACCTGATTTGGGAACAACTCAATACAACTTTCACTATGTAAAATTATGGAGTCCACTTCATTCAACTCCGAATCTATAAACAAAACTTGATTCCAAACCTGATACTTACTGTTGTCAATGGCAATTGATTTTAAATACTTGTTGCGAGCTTTTTCCTTTTTGTTTTCACCGTACAAGAAATCTCCATAAACAGCCCAAGTTTTGGCATCGTGTGGATGTGTTTTAGCTAAAACATCCATCAACTCATATACCTCAGCTCTTACTTCCATATCTTTAGCTGATACATCCATTAATGCTAATAAAATGCCCATTTTGGAATCAATCTTCACTTCTTTTGAACTAAAGGCATCCTCCAAATTCTTGAATGCTTCCTCTTTGTTTCCAAGCTCCGTATAATACTCGTACAAAGCCAATTTTACGTATGGGTCATTGGGATGGTCTGCCTTTAATGTTTCGTATAAATTAACCGCTTTTTCTGTTTCACCGTTCTTTTTATAGAAAGCGGCTAGCATGCTAACATAACGTATCTCTGAAGGGTTTTGATCTACTAATTGAATTAGTTTATCTTCTGCCTTGGCATCCATACCCGCATGGCCATACAACTTATAAAGCTGCTCCGCCAATGAATTCTCAAAGCCGGTTAAAGCTTCTAAATTTTCATATGTACGGATGGCACCTGCTGCATTATTAGCATATAAATAGGCCGATCCTAGCTCATAATAATAACCCAATTCGTTGGGGTATTTTTGAATTAATTTTTCGTAAACCTCTGCACTCTTTCCATACTTTTTAGCGTTGGCGTAAACCGATGCTAAATTCTCCAAGTACCAACGATTCTCAGGATTTGCAGCAACAACCTCTTCGGCCATTACAACTGCTTGGTTGTTGAAACCTATTTGAATAAAGGAATTAGATAATTCATATTTTACGGCAACATTATTAGGGTCTAGGGTTAAACATTGCTGAAAATAAGCCGTGGCGCCTTTATGGTCGCCCGAGTACTTGGCAGACATTCCGTTAAAGAAGGTTTCGTCAAAGGCAATTTTTTCACGGCCTTGCAACTCTGTTTGAGCTACATTCCCTTCCTTTTTTGAAACCGATTTTCCTGCGGAACAACCAATAATAAAACTGCTTACAATAGCAACTGAAATGATATGTATTAAACCCCTACGCACTGTAGTCACCAATATTTAAATCTTCTGACTCCTCTTCTAATTTGACAAAATGCCCAATCATGGAGTTAGATATTGATTTATTTTTAATTGAAGTATTGCTGTAAATAATTGTATTATCAATTACCGAAGAGTCAATGGTTGAATTCGCACTAACCGATACACCAGGCCCAATCACTGAGTTTTTAAGAATTACATTTTCTCCTAGGTAGCAAGGCTGAATAATTACTGAGTTCTCAGATTTAACAGAAGCATGAACCAAGTTATTTCCGGCATCTTGCTCAAATGCTAAAACTCTTGAGTTGGTATTAACCGTAGCATTTTTATTCCCGCAATCTAGCCATTCCTCTACTTGACCAGGCACAAACTTCACGCCCTTTGCGGTCATATTTCTGAATGCATCTGGCAATTGATACTCGCCACCATTCATAATACCATTATCCAATAAATATTGTAACTCAGACTTTAATGCATCACCATCTTTTACATAGTAAATTCCAATCATTGCTAAGTCAGACACCCATTCAGTTGGTTTCTCTACATAATCAGTAATTACTCCAGACTCGTCTAATTTTACCACACCAAATGCCGATGGGTCATCAATTTGTTGTACCCATAAAACACCATCTGCTTCGCTATTAATTTTAAAATCGGCCTTAAACAGCGTATCGGCAAATGCCACAATGGTTTTACCTTCCAGCACCTCTTGCGCACACATTATTGCATGAGCTGTTCCAAGTGCTTCGTCTTGATAATGAATACTACCAACCGCACCTGCATCTTTTGCAATTTGCATTAATGACTCTTCTGTTTCATCTCCAAATCTACCGGTAACAAATCCAATTTTTTCGATGGGTTCATCACTAATAGCTGCTAAATTTTCAACCAATCTTTGAACGATTGATTTTCCTGCAATAGGTAATAATGGTTTTGGGGTAGTTAAAGTATGCGGACGCATTCTTTTTCCCATTCCAGCCATTGGTACAATAATATTCATGTTTTAAGTCTTTGTTGTTAGGTAATATTCGAGATTACTCGAAACGAATTATTTAGATTTTATTCCTTTGAAAATCTTAAAGTTTCCTAAACCAATTTTCTGTAGGAAGAAACTCGTAGATGTCCAGAGAACGCCTAATCCGTATATTGAACTTCTTTTAAAGTTAATAGATGATGCTTCTTCAAAGTATTTTGTTGGGCAAGTAACTTCAGCCATTTCATAATCAGCCATGGCAATTTGAGCCAGCATTTGATTATCAAAAACAAAATCATCTGAATTGATGTTATAATCAATAGCTTCTAGAACTTCTCTTGAAAAAGCACGATATCCCGTATGATATTCAGAAAGTTTTTGCCCCATCATAATATTCTGAAACAAAGTTAACAACCTATTTGCCACATACTTATAAACAGGCATCCCACCCTTTAAAGCACCTTTACCTAGAATTCTTGAGCCTAAAACCACCTGATACACATCATTGGCAATAATGTAGCTCATAGGCTCAATTAACTTTGGTGTGTATTGATAATCAGGATGCACCATAATCACAATATCAGCATTGATTTCACGAGCCTTATTATAACATGATTTTTGATTGCCTCCGTAGCCTTTGTTTTTTTCGTGACGTATTACATGCTCAATTCCAAGTTTTTGGGCTAGTTGAGAAGTGTTGTCGCTACTTTTATCGTCTACTAAAATCACCTCGTCTACAATGTCACGAGGAATTTCATTATAAGTTTTTTCAAGGGTTAGCTCTGCATTATATGCCGGCATAACCACCACTACTTTTTTATTTTTAATCATCCGTTAAAATAAGCGGCAAAAGTAAGGGAAGCGCTCCAATTTAACCAATTTGAAAACAGAACTATTGTGTTCACATTTTTTTTTATAAAATTTACTATAGTTACATTAAAAAATATACTTTGGCCAAAATTATTTCAAATGACCAAATATTTTTTTACCTTAATTTTCTTAGTTCTTACTATTTCCTTGTTTTCCCAATCTAATGAGTATACGGGATTAAAATCTAGAGGTACTATACCTGAAGACTTTACCAAACTTACGTTAGAAAAAATAAAAGACGCGCAATTACAAGCCCAACAAGAAAAAACACGTTCTAAGAAAGAGCAAGAAAAGTTTTATGAAATGTCCAACTTTGGGGTAGATCAACTACTTCAAAGCGGTATGGTTTGCTTTAATGATACCATTAGTAATTACGTAGAAAATGTATTAGAAGAAATTCGATTTGCAAATAAATCGGTTCCATTAGACATAAGAGTTTATACTATTAAGTCTCCGGTGGTTAATGCGTTTACAACTGATCAAGGCATCATTTTTATTAATACTGGATTATTGGCACAACTAGAAAACGAAGCACAACTAGCTTTTATTCTTTGTCATGAAATTATTCATTATACTGAAAATCATGTAATGGAAGGTTTTATTGAAAATTCGGATATTGCGAATAGACGGAACGATTACAAACGGGTTCGATCTATAGACAGAGAATTAGCCACAAGTCGATTTTCTAGGAAATTAGAAAGCGAGGCAGACAAAAAAGGGTTGGAACTATTTTTAAATACGGGATACAATCCTGCTGAGGTAGATGGCGTTTTTGATGTATTATTATATTCTTACCTACCTTTTGATGAAATACCTTTTGACAGTAGCATTTTAGAAGTTGGCAATTATCAAATTCCAGATAAATTTTTTCTTACTTCTTTAAACCCAATAAAGGTGAATGAAGACGAAGACGACTCTAGACATACTCATCCAAATATTGGAACAAGAAGGCGTAAAGCAGAAAGTATTGTTTCAGAGGCAGGAAAATCAGGAAAAAACTTTTTAGTTTCTTCTGATGATTTTTACGCGGTTCGCTCAGCAGCTAGATACGAGGTACTCAGGCTACAGCTCATTAACTGCAACTATAGCGAGGCTTTATACAGCGCTTATATTTTAGAAAAAGATTTCCCAAACAATCCACTCCCTAAAATTGCTATTGGTGAAATACTATTTGGTGCAGCCATCTTTACCAACACTAAAGACCGAAAAAAAGTAACGGGGTATTATAAAAAGAAACAAGGCTACAGCCAACAGGTATACTATTTGCTCAATAAATTAAAGCCCGCAGACTTAACCTTGTTGGCGCTGCGGTACAATTACTATTTACACACCTTGTACCCCGAAAATGACATGGTAGATGAACGTATAACTATTTTATGCCGAGACCTTGATTATTACCATGACATTTCATTTAACCAACTCAATTTCACAAAACAAAGCTCCGATTCTGAGACTTCAATTGCAGAAAACAAAACAAGTGGAGTAAAACCAGTTACCAAAAAGAGTAAATACGATAAAATTAAACAAGGAGAGAAAAACTTTAAAAGCAAAACTAACTACGATGTAGATTGGGCATACGGTGTTTTTACTGGATGTAAAGACGAAGATGAAATAGAAGAATATTTTGAAAAAGGTCAAAAACTAGCCGAACGAGAAAGATATCGCTTAGCAGAAACAGATGATCCGGAGTTAAATGCACAGTCGGAAAAAGAAAAGGCTCAATACAATAAAGTTAAACTTAAAAAGGGAAGGTCTTTAGGAATAAACAAGATTGTTATGGTGGATCCCTATTATTCCATTTACAATTTTTCTAAAAAAGAATCTCACCGACAAATCAAATCTGAGAAAGAAGAAATAGAAATGTTGGGGCAGTTTGAGGAAATGGCCGAATTTGCCAATCTCGACCTTGATATTCTCACCAATTACAAATTTGAAAGCTCGGATGTAACTAAATACAACGACTTTTCATTAATAAACGAATGGGTTTCAGAGCGGTTTACTATGGAAAATAGATCCGGTTCACCTTCCTCATCAGAAGAAGTGCAAGAGTTAATTAATAGATATGGCACAAAATATTTTGCATGGTCAGGAGTAGTTAACACCACTGTTCCAAGAGAAGGAAAATTTTATGTCGCTTTATTAAGCGTGTACTCAGTAATTGGAATTCCTTTTGGCATTTACTACATTGTAACACCTCAAAAAAGCACGCAACTATATTTTGCGCTATTTAACATTGAAACCGGACAATTAATTATGTATGAAAACAGAGACCTACCTATGAATGATTCTGATGGGTTACTGAACTCTCATTTCTACGACATTTTTAACCAAATTAGAAATTAATTATCATGCTTAACATAAAAATTAATATGAATAATAAACACATATTTAAAGGCATGAAACCTTTTATTGCATTCATCCTTTTCGCAACATTTCAGCTTACAGCAGCTAGTCAAGTATCTGGTTTTTTAGGTAAACGATTTGTTGTTGGGTTAGAAATTCCAACCACATTAAAACTAGGTATTTGGAATGATCACCATTATGATTATGGCACCTATAACGAGTACGGGAATTTAACCAATATTCCTGATTACAAACAAGTCTCTATTAAATATCGCCCTACCATTAGACTGGAATACGTTATTACTAGAAAAAATTCGCTAGAAGGTATTATACGAATTTTTAATCCGCGTGTAAACACTCCTTCATTAACTGAGAATTACACCGACATTTATGGCAATATTTCTTCAAAAAACTACATTCCAAAAGAACGAGTAAAAATGAAAACCATGAGTTTTGGATTAAGGTATAAGTGGTTTTCTGGAGCCGCAATTAGTCCTATTGGTATTTACCAGGTAATTGGCTTAGAATACTCTAGAATGAAATTTGATTTTGAAGACGATAGTTTTTCTTGGTATAAAAGGAATGGTCCTAACGCTGGCCCCGAGTATAAAAACCCAAGCATTAACACTTCATCAATAATGATTGTAAGCTACGGAGTAGGCAAGCAATATGCGCTAAGCAATACTCTTTTAATGAATATAGGTATAGATTTTAGTTTACCGTTAAGGCTACCAAAAACAGAAACCAGTTTACCAAATAATGAGTGGGCAGATAACACAGGAGCAATAGCCATTAGACATCATGCCTTATTTAATATTACTTTAGGATTTGGCTTAGCCTTGTAATAAAGTTATTCAAATTTAGCCACTACTTTTTCAAACAAAGAAGTGGCCAATTTAACGTGTGATTCTTGAGTCCAACCTGCCACATGTGGGGTTAAAATTGTGTTAGCTGATTTGGCTAAATATTTAAAATCTTCGGGGATTTCCATTTCCGTAAAATTGGAAAACGATTTAGACTCATATTCTAAAACATCTAAACAAGCTCCGCGTACTTTTTCTGATTTCAGTCCATTTACCAAAGCCGCAGTTTCTACCACTTTACCACGAGAGGTATTAATTAGAAAAAAAGGTTTATTACAACCTTTCACAAAACTAGAATTGAACATATATCGGGTTTCGGAAGTTTCGGGTACATGAAAACTAATAACGTCTGCTCGCGATTGAATTTCAGCAAGAGAAACGCTTTCCGCATTAGTATCTGGAAAATTGGACACATACTTATCGTAAGCCAAAACCGAAACATCAAAACCAGATAATTTTCTGGCAAACCGTTGTCCTGTGTTGCCATAACCAATTAAACCAATGGTTAAACCATCCAATTCAATACCTCTATTCTTTTCTCTATTCCATTGACCAGCTCGAACTTCGTTATCGCCTTGTTTCATTTTATTGAACAACATCAATAACATTCCTAATGCATGTTCGGCAACGGCATTCCTATTTCCTTCTGGAGAATTAAACACCTCCACCTGATGCTCTTTTGCTGCTACTAAATCAATATTTTCTAATCCAGAACCCGAGCGCGCAATAAATTTTAGAGAGTTGGCCTTTTTTAAAAACTCCTTATCTATAGTGAATTTACTACGAATAACCACACCATCGTAATCTTTAATTTTATCAAAAATTTCATCTTTAGTCCATTGAGTACCATCTGTACACTTGTAATGAATTTCGGTGAATTTTTTCTGTAAAATGGGATGAACCGAATCGATAAATAAAACGCGCATATAATTAGATTTCCAGTACGAAAGTGCGATAAAAATAAGGGGGAAGCAAAGATTTGAAAAGACTATATGACCATCTGAGCGTAAATATATTGCCCTACCAAGAAGTAAATAAACAGGCCCGTAATGTCATTCATAGTAGTAATGAATGGCCCTGTAGCCAATGCCGGATCAATATCTAATTTCTCTAATGTTAAAGGAATCAAAGTTCCGGTAACCGAAGCAAAAAGAATGACAAGCAACAAAGACATGCTAATTGTAATACCCAGACTTATATCGCTAAAAACAAGCAAACTAAATAGCATTGCTAGACCTGAAATAATAATTCCATTCATTAACCCTTGCTGCAATTCTTTAATTAATTTCCCCATCAAATCATCTGTTTTCAAGGTATTATTGGCCAAACCTTGTACTATAATTGCAGATGATTGCACCCCTACATTACCTCCGGTAGCGGTAATCATGGGAATAAAAAATGCTAAAGCCGGAATAGCTGCAATGGCGTTTTCATAACCTCCAATAACCACGGCACTTAACATACTACCTGCAACACCAATAATTAACCAAGGTAAACGTGCACGCATTAATTGCCATACCGAATCGGAATGTTCAATATCTTCAGAAATACCTGAGGCCATTTGATAATCCTTATCCGCTTCTTCTCTAATAACGTCTACCACATCATCAATAGTAATTCTACCCACCAATCGTTTTAGGGTATCAATTACCGGTAAGGCTACCAAATCATATTTATCCATAATTTGTGCTACCTCCTCTTGCGATGTATCGGTATGCACGCCTTCAATATCTTCTATAAGGATGTCAATCATTTTAGAATGCACATTAGCCGTTAGCAGTTTTTTTAACGGTAATCTTCCTTTCAAAATATTGTTATCATCCACTACATAAATGGTGTAGATTTGTTCAATTTCGCCTGCTTGTTTTCGCATTTCACGAATACTGCGGGTAATGTCCCAGGTTTCATTAACTACCACCATTTCTTTACCCATTAAAGCACCTGCAGTACCTTCTTCATAATGAAGTAAGTCTACAATGTCGCTTGCATGATCCACATCAGAAAGGGCTGAAACAACCTCGTTCTGCATATCTTCATCAAGCTCTTGTAGTAAATCGGCCGCATCATCTGATTCTAGATTGGTTACAATCTTTTCGGCAATTTCTTTAGGACTTAATCGCTCTACCAGTTTTTCACGCTGATCTTCTTCCAGCTCCATGTACACTGCTGAACTATCTTCGTCACTAAGATGGTTCATTATCACCTCTGCTTCTTTAATGGATAAATCATCCATTATTTCTGCAATATCGGCCACATGAAGCTCTGCCAAATACTCAGCTAGTTGTTCACTCTTTCCATCAATCAGTAATGATTTAAGGTGAGAAATAGTTTCTTTATTTACTTCGAAGCGTTCCATGACGATTAAAAATCGGGTCAAAAGTAGCATTTTATAGGAAGCCTAAAACACCAAAAAGCCTTATTTAAAAAGATAGTTAGTTAATGGCTTTCCACACCATATCTTTCAATTCTGTTAAACCCTGCTGAGCCACAGACGAAATGAAGGTATACGGAATATCAATATTCATTTCCTGTTCTAATGCTTCTTGCAACTCATCGTCTAACATATCGGCCTTGGTAATGGCTAACACACGTTTTTTGTCTAATAACTCTGGATTGTATTTACGCAATTCATTTACCAAAATCTCATATTCTTTGGTAATGTCATCTGCATCGGCTGGCACCATAAAAAGAAGGGCAGAATTTCGTTCAATATGACGTAAAAATCGCATACCTAACCCTTTACCTTCAGAAGCCCCTTCAATAATACCTGGAATATCGGCCATCACAAAAGATTGATCGCCACGGTATTTTACTACTCCAAGATTTGGTTCTAGTGTAGTAAAGGCATAGTTAGCAATTTCGGGTTTAGCTGCAGAAATAACAGAAAGCAAAGTAGATTTACCTGCATTTGGAAAACCTACAAGTCCTACATCAGCCAGTAGTTTTAATTCTAAAACTCGCCAACCTTCTTCGCCTTCTTCACCAGGTTGTGCAAAACGAGGCGTTTGAAAAGTAGATGATTTAAAATTATCGTTTCCTAAGCCACCACGCCCACCTTTAAACATGATGTATTCTTGACCATCATCGGTAATCTCTGCTAAAATATCCATGGTATCCGGATCTCTTACCACCGTACCTAGCGGTACTTTCATGTAAATATCCTCACCATCTTTACCCGTACTAGTTTGTTGGCCACCATGACCACCTTCCTCAGCGCGGTTATGAATTTTAAATCGCAGATGAATTAAAGTCCAAATTTGTTTATCGCCAATTAAAATAACGTGCCCACCACGACCACCATTACCTCCATCAGGTCCACCTTTAGCGGTAAGTTTGTCTCTTCGCAAATGCGAAGAACCACCGCCACCTTTGCCTGAAGCTCCGTATAGTTTTACGTAGTCAACAAAATTGGTAGACTGTTTTTTCCGATTTCTAGAATAGCTCATATCGTAATGAAGGGTGCACGAGGCACCCTTTTAAATTGTCAATTAATTGGAAATTGAAATTATCCTATAGCCGCCACTAAGCGACCAAAAATATCTTCTAACCCACCAACACCATCAATGCCACGTAATTTAGCCTGGTCTTGGTAAAAGTTTTTTAGTGGAGAAGTCTTGGCATTGTATTCTTTAATACGGTTCCAAACTACTTCTTCATTAGCATCATCAGCTCTTCCGCTGGTTTTACCACGATTTAAAAGTCTTTTTACCAACTCCTCATCGGGTACTTCTAAAGAAAGCACATGATCAATTTTCATATCCTTCTCTGCTAAAAAAGTATCTAAAGCCTCTGCTTGTGCTACTGTTCTAGGAAAACCATCAAAAATAAAACCTGCCGCCTGCGGTTGTTTTTCTACTTCTGATTTCAGCATTTTTATTGTTACCTCATCTGGTACCAATTCCCCTTTATCCATAAAGCTTTTAGCCAACATTCCTAAATCTGTTTTTTGAGAAATGTTATATCTAAAAACATCACCTGTAGACAAGTGGTATAAGTTGTATTTTTCTACTAAGTTAACGGCTTGCGTTCCTTTACCAGCTCCCGGAGGGCCAAATAGTACTAAATTAATCATATGTTAGTTTTATTCAGTAACAGTATATATCTGTCTAAGATTTCTTCCTAGACCATCATAATCTAATCCGTAACCAATTACAAAATCGTCTGGAATACTAAATCCATAATAATCCACTTTAACATCACCCTTATACTTACTTGGCTTATATAAAAGCGAGCAAATTTTTATTTCGTTAGGGTTTAATGCGTGTAATTGATTTACCAATTCTACAATAGTGTTTCCCGTATCTACAATATCTTCAATAACAATTACGGTTCTACCGCTAACCGCCATTGTAGCTCCAATTATAGTTTGTAATTTTTGAGTAGAGTGCATTCCGGTATACGATTGAACTTTAACAAATTGCAGTTCGCAATCCATTTCAAGCTCTTTCATTAAATCAGAAGTAAACATGAAACTACCATTCAGCACGGGCAGAAATAGTGGGTTTTTATATTTACAGTCTCTAGTGATTTCTTGCGCAATTTCGCGCACTCTTTTTAGTATATCTTCTTCAGAAATGGACTTCTTAAAAGTCTTATTGTGAACCTTGATTACCTCCATAGTCAAAATTGGTGGTGCAAATGTATAACATTAGGTTATCGTAGCGTTAAAAATTAACGAATACCTATCTTTGCCGCTCAAAGTTAGCTATGCAAAAATCTTTTACTTCAAACCAGTTCAAACTGGGTATTTTAGGTGGCGGTCAGCTAGGCCGTATGTTTATTCAAGAAGCCATAAGTTATAATTTAGATGTTCATGTTATGGACCCTGATGTTAATGCTCCTTGTAAAGATATTTCTACCACTTTTCAAGTAGGGAGTTTAAAAGATTATGACTCGGTTTATGCCTTTGGTAAAGATAAGGACGTGTTGACCATTGAAATTGAGCATGTAAATGTTGATGCACTACAAACGCTAGAAGATGAAGGTGTAAAAGTTTTTCCGCAGCCAAAAATTTTGAGAATGATTCAAGATAAAGGATTGCAAAAAGAGTTTTACGCTACGCATGGTATTCCCACCTCTGATTATCATTTAATTGAAAGCAAAGAAGACATAGCCCGTTTTAGAAATGAGTTTCCATTTATGCAGAAAATGCGTAAAGGGGGCTATGATGGTAAAGGGGTAACTCCTTTGCGCAATGATCAAGATTTAGAAAAGGCATTTGACGCCCCATCTGTACTGGAAAAGTTTGTTGATTTTGATAAAGAAATTAGTGTTATTGTTTCGCGTAACGAGAGTGGCGAAGTAAAATCTTATCCAGTAGTTGAACTAGAGTTTAACCCTGAAGCAAATTTGGTAGACTTTTTATTTTCTCCGGCTAACATTAGCGAACACGCAGAGAACAAAGCCCGTGAAATAGCCGAGGACTTAGTAGCTAAAACAGGCATTGTAGGATTGTTAGCGGTTGAAATGTTTTTAACTAAAGACGGGCAAGTATTGGTAAACGAAGTAGCTCCAAGAACTCATAATAGCGGCCATCAAAGTTTTGAAGGAAATGTGACTTCGCAATTTGAGCAGCATTTAAGAAGTGTATTAAACCTTCCGTTAGGTGAAACTAGAATTACCGAACCAAGCGTGATGGTGAACCTATTAGGCGAGAAAGGTTATACCGGAGATGCTACCTACGAGGGCATGGCTGAAGTAATGGCAATGAATGGGGTTCATATACATCTGTACGGAAAAAAAATTACCAAACCGTTTAGAAAGATGGGACATGTAACCGTTGGTGCAAAAACGCTTGAAGAAGCAAAAGCTACCGCAATAAAGGTAAAGGACATCCTAAAAGTTAAGGCTTAATTAGCTTGAATACGGAATTGGCACTTCTACTGCGCTCAGTGACCTTTATCCTAAATTAGTAAAAGAACTTGGAGCGGAGCCGAAATGTTAATCAAAAAACGAACAAAATGAAACCACAAGTAGGAATAATAATGGGAAGCAAATCAGATTTACCCATTATGCAAGAAGCAGCAGATGTACTTACCGAATTAGGCGTTGCATTTGAAATTAATATTGTTTCGGCTCACCGTACACCTGAGTTGATGTATGAGTACGCTAAAAGCGCGGCATCAAGAGGGTTAAAAGTAATTGTTGCAGGCGCAGGTGGTGCTGCTCATTTACCAGGAATGACGGCTTCGTTAACCCCACTTCCGGTTATTGGAGTGCCTATTAAATCAAGAAATTCTATAGACGGATGGGATTCTGTACTATCTATTTTACAGATGCCTGGGGGAATTCCGGTAGCTACGGTTGCCCTTGATGGCGCAAAAAACGCAGGTATTTTAGCCGCTAAAGTTATTGGAAGTAGTGATTCTGAGTTACTTAAAAAACTAGAAGATTACATGGAATCATTAAAACAAAAAGTTTTAGAATCAGCTAAAAATTTATAATTACCTTTCTAACCTAATCAAACCCATTTTATGAAAACAAAACAAGAAATTGTAACCAATTGGTTACCTAGATATACGGGCACCCCCCTTGAAAACTTTGGGGAGTACATTTTACTGACCAATTTTATTGGATACGTTAACATATTTGCCGACAAGTATGATGTAGAAATTATTGGCATGGATAAAGCCATGCAAACGGCAACTCATGGAAACATTACCATTATCAATTTTGGTATGGGAAGCGCTATGGCTGCCACGGTTATGGATTTACTCTCGGCTATTATGCCAAAAGCTGTATTGTTTTTGGGTAAATGTGGCGGACTAAAAAAGAAAACCGCGCTGGGTGATTTTATTATTCCTATGGCCGCAATAAGAGGTGAAGGAACCAGTAACGAATACTTACCTCAAGAAGTACCGGCTTTGCCTTCTTTTAGGTTGCAACGTACTATTTCATCGGCAATGAAAGAGTATGAAACCGACTATTGGACTGGTGTGATTTTCACCACTAACCGTAGAGTTTGGGAGCATGATGAAGTATTTAAAGACCGATTAACAGAAGCCCGTGCCATTGGAATTGACATGGAAACCGCCACCCTATTTACCGCAGGATTTGCCAACGGTATTCCAAGAGGCGCTTTGCTTTTAGTAAGCGACAATCCTATGATTCCTAGTGGCGTAAAAACCAGTGAAAGCGACAAATCGGTAACTTCCAATTTTGTGGACTTACATGTAAATATTGGAATACGAGCTTTAGAAGAGTTACGTGATTCGGGCGATAGTGTAAAGCACATGAAATTTGATCATAGGCCGGAATA
>JBMYWA010000006.1:0-53156 GCA_049606935.1 Salibacteraceae bacterium | reverse complement strand
AGTGATAAAGGATTGTTTGATGGTGACAAATTTGAATTTGTTTCGCTAGAAAATTAATCTACGTTTTTTTCAGAGCCGGAGTTATTGTTTTCCGATTCAATTTCCTGCTGCATCTCTTCGTCCATGGCGCTAAAAGATTCTGTAGGCTGACTAGGCTTGAAATTAAAAACTTTATCGTTCGTTAATTTGTAAAGTAAAACCACATCAATGGCAAAATGTGCCATCATTGGAGCCACTAGGCCCATATAGTTTTTCATATAGCCCAGCAAACCAATAATTACAGTCATTGTTAATCCGTAGGTCATCATCTTTTTATCACGCGGGTCTAAATAGCCGTGAATTGCTACAAAAAATATAGCGGTAATCCATATGCCCCAATAGGGCTGAATAACCCCACGAAAAAGAAATTCCTCACCAACACCAGCGCTAAATGAAAGAAACAAAATTTCTCCTAAGCTAAGTTTTAGCCTATTAATCATTATTCCATACTTCATTTTTATTTGAAGCATTTCTCTTCGGTTAATAAGCCACCAAGCAAAAAAACCGGCTATGGTTCCAAAAACAAGACCTCCTATAATTTGAACCATCAAATTCATAGTAGTCCAATTAAGGTCAAATTCCCACGGATTAGATTCAGCAAAGCCTATAATTGTGTATCCAATTGCTGGAAATCCCAAAAGGGTAGCGAACCCCATGGCATAAATTCTTGATTTTGGTGGCATTTTTTTCGTTTCTAGCTGCAAATGTAACTTTGCTTGGCAATTATTGATTTTTTGACAAAAAAAATGGTCGTTAAAAAATAACGACCATTCAAATTAGTTTAACACGTATTATTTAACCGGCATATAAATGTGGGTAATCAATTTACTTGGATCTGGTTCGTCTCTTGGGGAGTTTTCATATTCTTCCCATGGAGAACTAGCCATTTCTAAACCATTTTCTTCCATATAAGCGTCTAAAGCTTCCCATACTATGGCAGAAGTTTCATATGAACCAACATGTGTAGCTGTAATTGCTTTTCCGCCATAAGTCATCCCATAGGAAATTGACTCATTGGTAGAAATATGTTCTTCGTTTGTTACAAACATTTGTTCAAAGCCAACCAGAGTAGGTGGGTTCCATGTATGATAAGTAATACGAGGAAATCCTGTTGGTGTAATTTCGTTGCTTTGCATGTATTGGCCTAAGGTGGCATAATTGGCAGTAATTCTATCACTCATTTCGCTAGTAGCACAAGAATCTTTTATAGAAATAAAAGGCATAGACTCTACGGTTATTGTTTGAATTGAAATCATTGGTTTTTCATTTTCTACAATTTCTTTCATAGCAACTAAACCGCTTTCAAAAGTGGATCCAACCATTTCGTCCATGTAACGTCCCATGATTCTCATTACCGGATTATTGCCCATGTCCATATGTACTTCCCAAGTTACTTTTACACCATCTTCAGCTTCATTAAAAATAATTAATCCTTGGGCGGGTTCTTCTTCGGGTGAGCCAAAAAATAAATCGGTTTGAATTAACTGATTAGCAATTACTTCGGAGTAGGAAATTTTACCATCTCCAGATTCTTCTGAAGTCCAAGAATAACTTGCTCCCACACCTTTGGAAATATCTCCTATTGTGGTGTGCATAGTGCTATCTTGAGCTTCCCAAGGAGACCAAGCTAGCCTTTTATTTAAATCATTAAATTGATCAAAAACATTGTCAATTGGAGCATTAACTACAATGGATCGACTTACTGAAACCTTTTGGTCTTGAAACATGCCAAAGGCAACAAAAATTAGAGATAGGCTAAGCAATGAAAAGCCTACATATTTTAAAGTTTTCATAATAATATTGATTGATGATTCGAATTTGCAAACGCAAAATACAAATAATTAGGAGATTAGCCTTTTTTGGTGTTATTCAAACAAAATTTCTCCGTCCATTTCATCGGGTAAATCAATTCCCAGATAATTTAATATGGTTGGTGCTACATCTGCTAATTTTCCGTTTTTCAATTTTGGTTTTGAATTGTTGTCAATGAAAAACCAAGGTACTGGTTGTGTGCTATGTGCGGTATTTGGAGTTCCATCTTCATTTCGCATACAGTCCACATTACCATGGTCGGCTAGAAGCAGAGTGGCATATCCATTTTTTAGACCACATTCAATAACTGATTTTCCGCATTCATCCACGGTTTCTACCGCTTTTTCAGCTGCTTCAAAAACGCCTGTATGACCTACCATGTCTGGGTTTGCGAAATTCAATACTACAAAATCTACTTCTTGTTTTTTTAATTCTGAATTTATTGAATAACGAACTTCATGGGCACTCATTTCTGGTTGCAAATCATAGGTTGCTACCTTTGGTGAAGGAACCATAATTCTTTTTTCCTTATCGAATGGCAACTCCCTACCTCCGTTAAAGAAATAGGTTACATGTGGGTATTTTTCTGTTTCAGCAATTCTAATTTGACTTTTGCCAGCTGCGGCAACTACCTGGCCTAGAGTGTTGTGTAAGTTGTCTTTTCTATATAAAACATTTACCCCTTTGAAATTGGAGTCGTAGTTAGTCATGCAATTGTATTGTAATGGAATTTTTTTCATTCCAAAGTCATTTTCTATGCCTTGAGTTAAAACCGCAGTTAACTCTCTTGCTCTATCACTTCTAAAGTTGAAATGAATAATTACATCACCTTCCTCAATCTTAGCAACGGGATTTCCATTTTCCATAATAACAGAGGCTGGAGCAAATTCATCGGTAATATTTCTATCATAAGATGCTTGAATAGCTTCTGATGAACTGCGAAATTCGGCTCCCTTTCCGTTTACCAATAAATGATACGCTTGTTGAACTCTTTCCCAACGGTTGTCTCTATCCATAGCGTAATAACGCCCAATGATAGACGCCACTTTTCCGGTTGTTTTTTGAAAGTGATCTTCAATTTCAGCCAAAAAACCTTTGCCACTTTTGGGGTCGGTATCTCTACCATCCATAAAGGCATGAAGATAAAGATTTTCAAAATTCAATGATTTTGAATAGGAGGATATTGCTTTTAAGTGGTTGATGTGAGAATGAATTCCTCCATTAGAAAGTAAGCCCATTACATGGACTTTTTTGTTGTTTTTAATAGCCGTTTCAAAGGCGTTTACTAACACAGGATTTTTGTTAAACTCCCCTTCGGTTATTTCTTTATTAATTCTAACAATATCTTGATAAACCACACGTCCAGCACCCAGGTTCATGTGTCCTACTTCAGAGTTACCCATCTGCCCATCTGGTAACCCTACAAAAAGGCCTGATGCTTCTAGTTGAGCGTGTGGGTAATTGGTGTAAAGGGAATCTACAAAAGGAGTATTTGCACTTTCTATAGCAGATACTTCAGGGTTTTTAGCTATTCCATAGCCATCAAAAATCATTAGAATTAGTTTCTTACTCATGTCTATAATTGATTAAGGTTTAATCTATATCTTCTACAACTAAATGGATACCATCTTCCTTAATTTCTATTAGTCTGTCTTTATATAATGAACCAACCGCTTTCTTAAAAGTCTTTTTACTCATTTTAAAATACTCACGAATATCTTCTGGGTTAGATTTATCATTAAATGGAACAAAACCATGTTCCGCTTGAATCTTAATCAATAGAGCCTTCGCGCTAGGTTCAATAATTTCTGCACCTTGAATATCGAGAGTTAAATCTATTTTGTTGTCTTCTCTTATTTTTTTCACGTAGGCGGTATAGTATTCGCCAATACGCACTCTTTGGTTTAATTCAGACCGGTAAAGGAGACCCACATTCTCATCGTTAATGATGGCTTTGAATCCCAAGGGGGTTTCTTTATATACCAATATTTTGACTTCTTGTTTTTCTTCTACAATTAATTCTTCATTGTCTAAAACATTATCAATTTTTGTGGTCCCCACTAATCGTTCGGTTTCTGCATCCAAGTACAAAAACACCACATTAGTATTTCCTTCTTCTAATCTTTTAGCTTGTTCTGCGTAGGGTACGAAAAGGTCTTTTTGTAATCCCCAATCTAAAAATGCTCCAACAGCAGTTACAGATTTAACTCGAAGAGGTGCAAATTCATGTAGAATAATTTTGGGTTTCTCTGTTGTGGCTACAATACGGTCTTCTGAATCGGTATATAAAAACACGTTGACTTCGTCACCCAGTTTCATATCATCTTTAACATAACGTTGGGGCAGTAGCACACCTTCTCCAAAAGGGTTTTCAGCCGGGTCAACATCATCAGTAATTTCAGATGGATCTCCATCCCATTTACCTAAATAACAACCATTACTTCTAAATCGTAAAATGTGAAGTTTATTAAACTCGCCTAATTCCATACCCAATAATTTGAGTGCAAAAATAACGATTAGAAGGTTACTATTAATTGAAGTTTCGAAGTGTTTTATGGGCAACAGAAAACAGAAAAATCTAATAAATTGTATTATTCAAATTATTGGCAATTATTAGGCTTTTTGTAATAAAAAATGATTGGTAGTTTTTTTAAAGAAATCAAGCCCATTGCATCTAATACAACAATTAAATTCAATATTTTTTAGGGGACGCCCTTAATTAGACTAGCGATACATAGGCTAGAGGCAATAGATAGATCATAGAGTTTTCAGGCATAATTAGTTAGATTAATATAACCCAGAATAATAACCTTGGCATTTTCAGTTATTAGTATTGGAAACAAGACAAAAAAAGGGATTTTTTTTTCTTCAAGAATTACAAGGAATAAAGTTTTAACCCAACAAAAAATGTTCGTGGGGCTGAGGGACCATAGATGTAGTTGCTATCTCTGTTTTTCCCAGTATCAAAATCAGTTTGATAGGAGTTAGTAATGTTTTTAATTCCTGCAAATAACTCTAAAACACTATCAATGGGTTTAAACATCCATTTATAACCCAATTTTATTCCTAATTCTATGAAGTCAGAGGAGGTTTTATATTCATCAATGCTTTGTTCGGGGGCTCCTCCAAAATGAACTAATTCCATGGGGCCTGTATAAACGGTATTAATTGCACCTGATATTTTGGGAGTAGGATTGAAGGTAAACGTTCCATATCCGTAGACATTTGGGGTTCTTAAAAACTCTTCTTTAGGTTCTAATTCATCTACATAGGTAACAGGAGAGTCGTATACACTTGACTGAAAGGTTGCTCCTAACTCTAATTGATACTTTCTTTTAAGGTTTCCTCTTAATTCAAGGGTTACCCCTTGCACCGTGGCTCCATCTCCGTTTCTTTTTTCAAACCTTTCACCATATTCATCTTCTCCTAGGTGATGAAGGTAAAAGGCATCGTATAAATGAGTATAAAACCCTTCAAATGTAAAGCCTACCACGTAGTTCGTTTTGCTTAAATCATAGTTTACAGAACCACTTAAGCTATTAGATCTTTCTTGAATTAAATCATCTGCTAAGGAAATTCTTGAAATTCCACCACCCGCAAAAGCAATATGTAAATCAGAGTCAAATGCTTGGGGTGCTCTAAATCCGGTCCCCCAGGTTAAACGAAATTGCGTTGCCGTTTTTAGTTTGTATAAAAAAGAAACCCTCGGACTAAAGATTGGTTGATCTACCATGTTGTGCTTGTCCATTCGAACTCCAGTAAGGAGGTTAATATTGGAAGTCACATCCCAATCGCTTTGAGCAAAAACTCCAAAATTAGTGGTGTATTGATCTATTAAATAGTTATAGGCTTCAATATTATCGTAAACTTCATCGGCTAAATATTCTCCTCCAACTGTTAGAACATTACTTAAGCCTCTTTGGGTAGCGAATTTGTGATTGACTTGCATACCCCCTTGTAAAGTAGAAACGTTGGAATAACCGTAAGGTGAATTTATTATATGTTCAAGTATATCCAGGCTATCATCGGGTAAAATACCGGTGTAATGGTCTCTTTTGGTATTTTGACCAGCGGCATACATAATAAAAGAACTACTGTCGTTATTAAAATTTATTTGATAATCAAGGCTTCCTAACACTACATCATGAGTTCTTTCCTCTGCCTGTTGCGTTAAATAAGCGGGTACATTAACCATTTCTCCTCCAAATCTGTATTCATTTAAATTAGATAAACTGACTTCTAACTTTTGATTTTTGGTAGGTTGAAAAAATAAGTTGGTTCCAAATGATGTATTGTTTAGTTGGGGAAGTTCTGAAAAATTATCCTCATTATGATCGTAGTACTCCCGTTTTCTGGAGTTTACAAAAAAACTAGCACCTGCGTTTTTTTTGTGAGTTAAAACCGTGGCATTTCCGGTAAAAATATTGTCGTTTGCGCCTCCATTTATGTTTTGGTAAGTGTTTCCAATTGAAAAGCCACTCTCATTCGGTATTTTGGTTAAAACGTTTACCGTGCCTCCAATGGCGCTAGAACCATAAAGAGCCGAACCACCTCCACGAACAATTTCAATTTTGTCAACCATATTCGCTGGAATTTGTTCTAACCCGTACAATCCGGTGAGCGGACTAAAAATAGGACGCCCATTAATTAAAATTTGTGAATAACCACCACCCAAGCCATTCATTCGGAGTTGTGTATAATTACATGTTTGGCAATCTGTTTCAACTCGAAGCCCAGGTTGAAATTTTAAACCTTCCGATAGGTTACATGCCTCAACAGCCTCTAGCGTTTTAGAGTCAATAACATTTACAATTACTGCGCTCTCGGTTTTGCGCTTAAATGTTTTTGTTCCAGTAACTACCATTTGATCGAGCATAATTTGAGATTCTGTCATCTCAATTTGTAAAACTATTTGGTTTTTGTGCTCGCTAATAATTTGAGTTATTTCTTTGTTCTCAAATCCTACAATTGAAACTTTTAGAGTGTATTTATTATTGGGTAGGTTCTCAAATTTGAAGATGCCATTTACATTGGTTGTGGTATGTAGATCTGTGTTTAATATTTGAACAGTTGCAAAAGCTAAAGTGCTTCCGTTTGAACTAACCGTTCCTGAAATAGAGCCTGTTTGTGCCTTAATAAATGGAGTGAAACCAAAAGTTGTCATAAACAACAAAATCAATAACCGCATTTCTATATTTTTTCAATTTAGATGCGCAAATATCTTATTTTAGATTAATCTAATACTATTAAAATTCAGTTATTTATGAATGTGTTTTGTAATTGCTTGACTATTAATAACATTGAAGTTGTATATAGCTAATTTCAACATTTCCATACCTATATTTGTTGCATAAAATAGCTATATATGCCAGCAAATAAGTTTGCAACCATTCGTTATCATGTCATAGATAAAATGCTTAGAAATAAGTATCGTCCATATCCTTCTGTTGAAGATATTATGAATAAATGTAGCGATGTTTTATTGAAGCCAATTTCTAAGTCGAGTATTGAAAAAGATATTCGTGCCATGAAAAATGATGAAGCCTTAGGGTATTTTGCGCCTATTGAATTCAGTAGAACGCATAGAGGATATTATTACTCGAACTTAGAGTACAGCATAGATAAAGTACCATTAAATGAGGATGAAATTGAAGCCGTTCAATTTGCTACAAATATTTTGACGCAGTTTAAAAATGTAGCTATTTTTAAAGATTATGAAAATGCCATTGAAAAGGTTTTAGATAAAGTAAATTTAACCTCTGCTGATGGGCCAAGTGAAACTCAATTTATTCAGTTTGAAAACATCCCAACTGTGTCAGGTAATGAGCATTTAGCGCCTATTTTAAATAGTATCCGTAAAAAAACTTTAATTAAGTTTAATTACCAGAGTTTTAAATCGGACACAATTTCTGACAGAACCGTGGAGCCATATCTACTAAAGGAGCATAAAAACCGGTGGTATTTAATTGGGATGGAGTCTGGTGCAGATATTTATAAGGTATTTGGATTAGAACGTATGTTAGAGGTAAAGATTACTAATACAGAATTTAGAAGACTTCCGAATTTTGTTGCCGAAGAATTTTTTAAAAATTCAATAGGAATCACTGCAAACCCCAATATTAAACCAGAGAAAATAATACTGGAGTGCAATAAAGTTCTTATCCAATACCTCGATTCACAGCCTATCCATTCGTCTCAAAATATTGAAATTACGAAGGATGGCGGAATAGTGGAATTGGAATTAATTATTACGTTTGAATTATTACAACTTCTTAGTGGATGGGGTAGTGAGGTTAAAGTAATTGAGCCAGAAAACTTGATTACGGAGTTAAAAAAACACCATTTAGATGCCGTAAAACATTATTCATAAGATGAAGAAAATTTTAATATTAAACGGACCCAATTTAAATCTACTTGGAAAGAGAGAGCCTGAAATTTATGGAAGCAAAAGTTTTGAGGAGTTTTTGGCGGAATTAAAGATTGAATTTCCTCAGGTAGAGTTTACCTACTTTCAAAGTAATCATGAGGGTCTAATTATTGATAAATTACATGAAGATTGCTGGGATGGCATTGTAATGAATCCAGGGGGATTGGCGCATACATCTGTAGTTTTATTGGATGCCATTAAAGGTATTAATACTTTGGTTGTTGAGGTTCACATTAGTGATGTTAGCCAAAGAGAATCATTTAGAAAGGTTTTACTTTCTTCTCAAGGGTGTGTAAAAACTATTTCGGGTAAAGGATTAAAAGGTTATCAGGAGGGGGTTTCGTATTTTCTTAATTCTTAATGGGTTTCCGTTTTAATAGGTAATAGCTAATAATTGCAAATGTTATTATCAACGTTGAAATAAACTGGCTATTTGAATACCAGCCATCAAACAAGAAGCCTCTTGCCTCGTCTCCTCTAAACTCCTCAATCACTGATCTCCCCGCAGAATATAGCATTAAGTACAATAAAAATAACTGACCACTAAATTGCTTTTTGCTTTTTACCCAAGTTAAAATCATAAAAATACCTAGAAGCATAAAAGAACTGTATAACTGGGTAGGGTGTAACGGTGTATTTAAGGGTTCGGCTTGACTAGCTGCATTGGTAAAGGTTACGGATAAAAGTCCATGAGTTTCAGTTCCATGGCAACAACCTGCAAAAAAGCAGCCCAACCTTCCAAAAAAATGAACAATTACGGTTACGAAAGCAATTAAATCTAAAAATTCCCAAGTGGGTAGTTTATGCTTTTTTATAAACCAGTAAATAAATCCCATGGAGAAAATTAAGGATCCATAAAATACGAATCCAGAATTACTAATTAGGGCAGAGGGATTAGTTAAATAATAGTTTAAATCCTCAAAAATCATAAAAAACTTACCTCCAACTACAGACATGATTATTAAGCCCATTAATAATGATTGAGAATCTTCTTCGCTTAAACCAAATTCTTTGAACGCATTTTTTCGTAAAAAGAGAAATGCAAAAATCACCCCAATTAGAATTAATGCGCCATAGGAGTAAATGATTATTTCATTTGGTAAAAAACCTAATAAAAATGGAGGAGTCTCAAATTTGAACAAAATTGGATGCATAGTTTTTTCTGTGGTTTGGTATTAAAATTTACTGTTCTTTCAATTGTAAAAGTAGCGGTTTTTTTACATTTGTTAACCTGATATTTATGGAATGACCATACTCGAAATTATTAAAGGCCAAGCAGCACGACCTGATCAATTGATAATGATAGTGTTTTTTGTGACCTTCATTTTAGGAGAGATGATTATTTCTTCTTTTAGAACGGTTAAGCTGTACTCTACAAAGGATACGCTTAACAATATGTTTTTGGCTGTACTCACATTTATTTCTATTGCTTCGGTTAAAGGAGGGGTGTTTATTATGTTCGATTTTTTATACGAACATAGACTTTTTACTTTCTCAAAGGAAACATGGTATTTGACAGCCATTTATTGGAGTCTTTTGTTTTTGCTAAACGATTTTATGTTTTATGTATTTCACTGGATAGCACATAAAAGTCGTTTTTTCTGGGCTCTTCATGTAGCGCATCATAATTCTAAAGAGTATAATTTCACGGTTTCTATAAGAGGATTGTTTTTATTACAGGTATTTAAATTTCCTTTATGGGGAATTATGCCATTATTTGGTTTTGAGCCATTAGATGTATTCTTTACAGATTCTATTGTGTACTTCTACCAATTTTGGGTGCATACCAAATTGATTGGGAAACTTGGTTTTTTAGAGAAATTTATGCAAACTCCTGTAAATCATGCGGTTCATCACAGTGTTAAACCGGAGTTATTAAACAAAAATTTGGGAGGAGTATTTATATTTTGGGATAAGCTTTTTGGAACTTATGCCCAAACAGATGAGGAAATTGAGTTTGGGATTCCAAATAATATTGAGTCTGAAAACCCTTGGGTTATTGGTATGCATGAATTTATTGTGATTTGGAGAGAAGTAAAACAACCCAATTTAACTTTTAAAGAACGATTTAACATTGTTTTTGGAGATTTGCCGTTTAGAAAATACTAATTTCACTTTGTGAATTTTAAAACTATTGTAAAATCTGTTGTTAAACCATTTGTGGATACCTACCACAGTTGGTTACATCGAAATCCTGTAGAGGTAGCGTATAAGGAAGTTCGAGTTAACGTGGTTCCGGGTGTTTTTTCTCCAAAAGCTTATTCTAGTACTACAATTTTCTTAGATTACTTGGTTGAATTACCGTTATCAGGCAAAACAGTTTTAGAATTAGGTTGCGGAAGTGGATTGATTTCGGGATATTGTGCATCTCAAGGAGCCATTGTTACGGCTTCTGATATTAATGATGCCGCCTTAACAGAATTATCGGCTCAGGCTAGAGATAACAATTGGGATATTATTCCGGTGTATTCTAATTTATTTGAAAATCTTCATTTTCATTTTGATTATATATTCATTAACCCACCATACAAACCCTTAGCTTCTGTTACTGAGGAAGAAATGAATGTAAATGCTGGCGTTAATTTTGAATACTTTGATGAGTTATTTAACCAATTAAAGGTGCGAACATTAAGAGACACCAAGGTGTTGCTTTTTTTACCAGAAGAAGCAGAGCTTTTTTCTATTTGTAGACGATCTAAACAACATCATTTAAAGTTAAAGACTCAAAAAGTGATGCATAAAGGAATGAATACTGGAACCGTTTACCGAGTGGAAGCGGAAAACTAAAGAGGAAAAATTTGAGCAGTCATTGCCAAAGATTTATTAAACTCCTTTTGATTAATGCCTAAATCAATTTTTTTACGATTAAAATAATCCACCATATTTTCGGTAGGCATGTTTCCTGTTAAATCATCTTTTGCCATTGGGCAACCTCCATATCCTTTTAATGCGCCATCAAACCTTACACATCCTGATTGCACGGCTGCATGAATTTTTTCTTCCCAAGTGGTTGGAGTAGTGTGCAGATGGGCGCCTAATTCTACATTGGGCAATTCTGGTATAAGAGAGGTGAATAAATAGTTTATGGTCTCTGGTTTTGCTACACCAATTGTATCTGATAATGAAATAATATCTACTCCTAGTTCATTGTGAAGTTTATGAGTCCATTCCAAAACAATGTCTGCATCCCATGGGTCATTATAGGGGTTTCCAAATGCCATTGAAATATAGACTACTAGGTCTTTTTGATGAATAACACATTGATTTAGAATTTCCTCAGCTCTATGAAAAGAGTCTTCAATGCTACTGTTAATATTACGTTTTTGAAAAGTTTGAGAAATTGAAAAGGGGAAACCTAGGTAGCTAATTTCATCAAATTCTGCAGCTTGTTTGGCGCCACGTTCATTACCAACAATGGTTAATAGTTTAGTTGTGGTAGAACTCAAATCAATGTTTTTGATGACTTCTGCAGTATCTCGCATTTGAGGTATTGCAGTCGGAGAAACGAAACTTCCCATATCTAGCGTATCAAAACCAACTTGTAATAATTGATTAATGTAGGCTACTTTTTGGTCAGTTTCAATGAACTCATGTAAGCCTTGCATAGCATCTCTTGGGCATTCAATAATCTTCATGTTACGAAAATAAGTGTGTTTCTTTATTTGTACAATTTAATCCACTATTTTACAATTGTCTTCAAAGGAGTAGCCCCTCAATAAATCAGCAATTCCCATTCTTTTTTTACCAGATAACTGGAGTTCTAAAACAATAATCCAACCGTCATTTCCTGAGATTTTAAAAAACGATTTATTATCAGTTGATATTACTCCGGGAGAAACGCCCACGGCAGGTTCAACGTTAGTTTCAAAAATTTTCATTGCCTTTTCTTCATTTTTATGGGCTATGGATGTCCATGCGGCAGGGTAGGGACTCAATCCTCGAATGAAATTTTGAATAGATTCTATATTTTGATTCCAGTTTATTTTACAGGTTTCCTTAAATATTTTTGGAGCGGGTTTAAGGTTAGAGGACTCTAATTGAGGAAGGTAGTTAGGATTTCCGTTTGCAATAATGGTTAAAGATTCTAAAAGAGCTTCGGCCCCAATAACCATTAACTTGTCATGAACAGAACTGGCATTATCTGTTTTAGAAATTTCGACAGATTTACGCATTAAAATATCTCCAGTATCAATTTCGTGTTTTAATCTAAAAACCGTTACACCTGTTTCTTTGTCTCCGTTAATAATAGCCCAATTTATTGGAGCAGCACCACGGTATTGGGGTAATAACGACCCATGGACATTCACAGTGCCATGTTTTGGCATGTTCCAAACAACTTCCGGTAACATTCTAAAGGCAACCACTACAAAAATGTCTGCCTCTAAACTTTCTAATGTTTGAATAAATTCCGGGTTTTTAAGTTTTTCGGGTTGCATTAAGAATAAACCTTTTTCAACCGCAAAGTTTTTTACAGCTGAGCCTTGAAGTTTTCGTCCACGGCCCATTTTCTTGTCAGGCATAGTAACCACTCCAACAACTGAATGTTCAGAATTGTGAATTGCATTTAAACTTTCTACTGCGAAATCGGGAGTTCCAAGAAAAACAACTTTTAGTGGATTCATAAGAATAAAAACAGGACTTAACTAGTCCATTTTCTTTAAATATTTATATAATTCATTATCTGTATTTAATACCACGCTGGTTTTACCGCTGAAGGTGTTTTCAAAGGTTTCCATTGATTTTAAAAAGGCATATAATGATTTACTTTGATTTGATTTGTTATAGGCAGAGGCATAGATAGCGGCCGCTTTTCCGTCTGCGTTACCCATAATCTCTTCGGCTTGTTTAAAGGCTTCAGATTGAATTTCTTTTAAGTCGCGTTCTTTTTGACCATTAATTCTAGAGGCTTCT
This sequence comes from Salibacteraceae bacterium, assembly GCA_049606935.1. Taxonomy (GTDB): domain Bacteria; phylum Bacteroidota; class Bacteroidia; order Flavobacteriales_G; family Salibacteraceae; genus CAJXZP01. The sequence continues at coordinate 39,967 of JBMYWA010000006.1, read as the reverse complement.
CCCTGACCTTCTGATCTGAATTTATCAGCAATTCTAAATCGTTCACTTTTCATACGTTCAAAAACTTGGTCTTGAACTTCCTTCACGTAATTAATTCTTTTAAAACGAAAATCTAATATTACTATACCCAAATCTGAAGTTTGAATATTTGCCTCTGCTAAAATTTGTTTTTGAATTGCTTCCCTTCCAACCGAAATGGGTAGCAGGGTATCTTTTAACAAGCTATCTGCAGAAATGGGAGTTCTGTTACTAGATCTAACGGCTTCTTCAATATTGTTTTTAGCAATAAAATTTCTGGTAGCGCCATCTAAAATATCGTCTAATCTAGATTGTGCGCCTCTTTCGTTTGTTAGTCGCTTGAAAAACTGTAACGGATCGGTAATTTGCCATCTGGCGTAGGTATCTACAAATATGAATTTTTTATCTTTAGTTGTAATTTGATTGGGTTCACCATCCCATTCCATATAACGCTTTTCAAAAAAATTAGCTTTTTGAATAAATGGAATTTTAAAATTAATTCCGGGTTCTAAAACCGGAGAACCTACCGGAGCTCCAAATTGAGTGACTACTACTTGTTCTTTTTCCTGAACAATGTATGCACTTTGTATTAGTATTAAAACCAATAACACCCCAATAATTGCAAATAGTGTAGTTTTTAATTTCATTATTCTGATTTTTGAGTTTTTTGCAATTGCATTTGTAAAAGTGGAAGAACATTACCTTTTTGATCGGTAATAATTACGTTACCCATTTGCGGAATTACTTCCGACATGGTTTCTAAGTAGATTCTTCTTTTTGTTACTTCAGGTGCCTTAATATACTCTGTATAAATGGAGTTAAATCGAGCTACTTCTCCCATAGCAACGTTTACACGTTCGGTGGCATAACCTTCGGCCTTTTGAATGGTTTCCTCGGCTTGTCCACTGGCTTTAGGAATTACTTTATTATATTCTGACTTGGCTTTATTAATTAGGGTTTCCTTTTCTTGTTGCGCCTCGTTTACTGCGTTAAAAGCTCCTTTTACTGGTTCTGGCGGATTAACATCTTGCAATACAACTTGGTCAATTTTAACGCCCATAGAGTATTCTCTACAAATTTCCTGAATCAACTCTTCTAGTTTACCCCCAATTTCAGCTCTACCAACGGTTAAAACCTCATTTACGGTTCTATTTCCTACAATTTGTCTCATAGCAGATTCTGAAATTGCACGTAATGTTAATTCCGGGTTTCTAACTTTGAATAAATAATTGTAGGCATCATCAATTCGATATTGAACCACCCATTCTACACTGGCTAAATTTAAGTCGCCAGTAAGCATTAATGATTCCTCTTTTTCTCTTTTCGACCTTTTGTATTCCGACTGCACATCTGCCGAAGTAGTTCTAAATCCAAATTCTAGTTTTTGTTGGTTCTCTACTGGTACTTTATAAACAGTTTCAGTGAAAGGTATTTTAAAGTTTAACCCTGGTTCAACTGTTCTAGAGTATTTTCCGAATCTAGTAATAACCCCAACTTCTTCAGGCCCGATTTGAAAAAATGAACTAAATACCATTATTATTAAAAGTAAGAACGCAATAATATTTCTTACATTGGGTAAAAACCCATCTAATTTTTTTTGAAATTGCTCTGGATCGAATTGAAATTCTGCCATGCTTTATTGGATTTGTTTGAAACTTCAAATGTATAGTATAATAGAAGAGAAGGTTCTTGTTAGGGCTTTAATATATTAACAAACAAAAATAATTTAATAAAAGGGTGTAGGCCCTTGTTACACCTACGAGTAGAAAAGAAGAAGAAGTTAGTGAAAAAAGCGCTAGGGATAGTTTCCTAGCGCTTTTTTAAGGATTTAGCTTTGAGGTATAGAAGGTAAAAATGTATTCTTTAACCCAAACATCTTTGAATTGTTTAATACCTCTCGAAATTACAATTGAAAAATGATTTGTTTTTGTGAAATGTATGAGTAGCTTATTTGGCTTTGTGGAAATGCCATTTCACTTTGTGAAGTTTTGGAGAGAATACTATTTAACCAATTTTAAAATATCCTCGCAGTATTTTTTAGAAACTGGAATTTGATGACTATTCAAGAAAACACTGCCTCCATCCTCCTTGTTGATCTTTGTAATAAAATTGGGGTTAATAATAAATGACCTGTGAACTCTTTTAAAGGTGTTCATTTCTAAAATTGATTCCGCAAACTTTAATGGTTTAGAGATTACTATCGGATTCCTGTTTATAATATGAAATTCGGTATAACTTCCAGATGCCTTGCAGAATATTAAGTCCTTTTGTTTAATTATATGAGTTCCATCTTCGGTGGGAAGAGTTATAATTTGATTGGTTAGTATTTGATGTTTTGATTTCTTAGGTATAAATGCGTCAGAAAACTGACTCATGGATTGAATTAACTCCTTATAATCAATAGGTTTTAAAATGTAATCAAAAGCCCTTTTCTTAATAGCCTTCAACCCATATTGTTCATGAGCTGTTACAAATATTACATGGAAATCTCTATTAGGAAACATGTCCAGTAAATCAAACCCAGTTCCTTCGGGAGGCATTGAAATATCTAGAAAAACCAAATCAGGCTTAGATTTGGAAATTAATTGAAATCCGGAAGGAATGGAATGAGCCATTCCAACAATATTTACCCACTTACAGTAGGAGTCGAGTAATATTTGAATGTTTTCTGCGGCTGCAATTTCATCGTCAATAATAGCAACGTTTATTGTTTTCATGCTTTGTTTTTTAATACGTAAGGGATGCTGAAAGATACAATTGTACCAGGGAATTTTATGTTTTTAGGGTCAAGCTTGGTAACGGTAATTTCTGAAAGTTTAGAGTTTAACTCGCTCAAAAGTTGAATCCTTTTTTTTGCTATTTCTGAACCCAAGGAGTGATGGTTTGTTTTATTTACTTTTAGTTTTTGAGAATTATCTACGCCAATTCCATTATCCGAAATTTGAAAATAAAGAGAATCCTTTTGTTTAGATACTTGAATCAAAATAATTCCATTTTTATTTTCATACACCTTTCCGTGCCAAATGGCATTTTCAACATAGGGCTGAATTAATAAAGAGGGTATTAAGGCATTGGAGGTGTCAATAGAGGCGTCTATTTCAATTTTGTATTCAAATTTCTTACGTAATCTTTTTACCTCCAAATCTACATATATAGCCAGTGTATCGAATTCATTTTGAATGGTGATTTTGGTGTTTTTGGAGTTTTGAAGAATAATTCGTACCAATTTAGAAAATTCTAGTAGGTAATCATTGGCTTTTTCCTTTTCGTTTTTTAAAATGAAATTTTGAATAGAATTAAGGGAGTTAAAAATAAAGTGGGGGTTCATTTTTGCCTGCAAAGACATTATTTGCAATTCATTTATACTCTTTTGAATTTGCGTTTGTTTTTGGTAATACTTAATAATTACATGGGCTATTAATACTAGCAAAACAATTACTATCAAGACAATAATTCCCTTGAACCATAATGTCATCCAAAAAGCGGGCTCTATGGTAATCGACATGTTTTTTATTTCGCTTGCCGTACCCTCTATGTTTATTGCTTTTACCTCAAAAGTGTAGCTGCCTGATGGTAAGGAGTTATATGATGTTGTTGTAGATTTTGTAGATCTCCAATCTGTATGAAGTGGAGTTAACCTATAGCTAAAACGAATATTATTTCTGGTTTTGAAAGAAAGGCCTGAATATGAAAAATCTAAGTTATTGGAATCATGAGTTAGAACAATGTTATTGGCGGCAGTAAATTTTGTTTGGTTAATAATTATGTTTTTTAGTTCTATTATTGGAGGGGGAGCTAAATCTAAAGTATGGGTAACAGGAATCCAAAATAAGTCTTTATTAGTAGTAAAAAGTAATGTGTCTGATTTTAAGTATAATGAACTTATTTGCGAATTTAAAAGTCCGTCATTTTTATTAATTGTTTTAAAAACAACCCATTTATCCATGGAATATTTTAAAATAGAAACGCCTAAATTGGAAGAAACAAATAATAAATTATAGATGGAATCATACACAATGGTATTTACCTTATTACTCAATAAACCCTGAGAATCATTTATTTGATGCAAGGAGTCATTATGATAATAAAAAAGACCCATTGATCTAGTACCAAAGAATAAATCACCATTATTGGCTTGGTTAATATCTTGAATTCTAAGCAAAGTAAACGGGTGGCTAAATTTGGAACGGGTAATTTGAATTTCCTCGTTATGAACTAATTCTTTTAATCCGTTAATAGTACCTAACCAAATTGTATTGTTTTTATCAATGAATATTTTAAAAGTTTTAGTTTTAGTTTGGTTTATTGATGTTAGGTTTTTGTAGGGATATGCTAATTGCTTAATTTTTGTTTTGTTCTGGCTATATTTAAATGTTTCATTATGAAAACTTGTGAAGATTGATGATGCTTGAAAGTCTTGGTTAGTTAATGCTTTCTCAAATGCGTCTAGATTTAAATTATAATATAGCCCAATATGGTCAAGTTCAATTATAGTGGTATCATTAATTTGAGCAATACCTTGTACGGTATTAGGCATGTTTTTTAAATAAACAGAGTTTTCAAGTTTAATTCCTTTTTTTAATTGCGAGTCAGGAAACAAATCCATACTTAATAATTTAGGGTAATTTTTAAAAACCTTAGAATTATTACTGAAATCAACCTCTAGGTTTTGATCGTGAAAAGAAAGGATTAATTTATCTCGTTGTTCGGTAATGGCTAGAACTTTTTTCGTTTCCTTATCAGGAAATGGTTCTTTTTTTAATTGAGTATTTGGAAAATAAAAAACACCTTCTTTTAATGAAGAGCACCACAAACCACCTTCAAAATCATGACAAACACCAGTGATGGTATTATTTGGTAATAAAGAAGCCTGGAGATTGAAATTATTGCTTTGGTAAATTTTTAAACCGGTATTTGTTCCTAAAAAATATAGACTATCTATTTTAATTAAATGGGCTTTAGTTAATTGATCATTTGGAGATTTTCTATACTCGTGGGTGAATTTTTTAAATTTATTTATTAAAATAGATTTTTTAAGCGCATGTCGGAATAAGTCTTTTTCAGAATTGTTTTGAATAATGGGTGAATGAGGGTTAACTTCTTTCAATGATTCTTTTCTTCCTTCTTTAGAAATTGTTAAAACGGCTCTGCCTTCAATTAACAAGTGTAAATTTTCTTCCGAATCGAACTCAATATCGTTTAAAGTGTAGCCTAAATGATAAGTAGAAAATTCAGTGATAATAACATCATTAAAGGGATAGGTGTGAAATGCGTTGTTTTCAAAATAGCAAATTTTACGATTATAGGTAAGACACCAAATTCGCCCTAAATGATCTTCCTTTATTCTAAAAACGGTGTTGTCAGTTAATCCATTGTTAGTTGTAAACACTTCAAATTTGGTTCCGTTGAAACGAGCAATACCGTTATCGGTAGCTATCCAAATAAAGCCTTTGGAATCACTCATTATGTCATAAGTTTCCTGACTTGGTAAACCTTCTATGAGGCCGTAATTGAAAAATAATAAATGTTTTACAGGGTTTTGAGAAAAACATAGAGTAATATTTATAAGGAATAAACAAAACGCAAAAGAGAACTTTAAGGAGCTAAGGGTTCTTTTTAAAAACAAGTTCATTTGAATGGTTTATTTATGCGGTCAAATTTATTTAAATTAAGAGATTGTTTCGTATGGTTAATGGTATAAATTAAGGTTATACATTTTAATAAACCTGTTGGTGATTTTACGGGTATCAAAACAAAAAAAAGTTTTCAATTTCGAATTTTTTTTTAGGGTTCAGGTATAAAGGCTGAAGTAATAGAATTTTTTTTGGGGTAGAGGTAGGAAGTATTTTGAAGTTTAGAGCAAAAAAAAAGCCTCACATTTCTGTGAAGCTTTATAAATTTAGCGGTCTGGACGAGACTCGAACTCGCGACCCCCTGCGTGACAGGCAGGTATTCTAACCAACTGAACTACCAAACCAAAATTTTACTTTAACCGTTTCCGATTTCGTGCGCCAAAAGTATGTTTATTTAATGAATTAAAAACAATGAAATATGAAAAAAATAATAGAAAATTCATTTCTTTTTTTGTAGGGTATTTTGAACATTCAATATGAGTAGGTTAGGGCCAAACTCCGTAGGATTCACAAATAATCTAACGGTATTCATTTGTAACATTATTGTAATTCGCAACCAATAATAGTATTGTTAAGGAATCTAAGTAGAAGTGAAGCTAAAGTTTAGAGCAAAAAAAAAGCTTCACATTTCTGTGAAGCTTTATAAATTTTAGCGGTCTGGACGAGACTCGAACTCGCGACCCCCTGCGTGACAGGCAGGTATTCTAACCAACTGAACTACCAAACCAAAATTTTACTTTAACCGTTTCCGATTTCGTGCCACAAAATTAGAATTAAATTCTATTATAAAAGACCTTTTTTAGAGACTTTTTTTATTTTTTTTTTATTGTAGAAAATTGAATTTATTCTAAAGGTTTCATTACACCTGATAATGTGAAATTTACACCATCTGATTGGATGTATTCTACCATTGCATTATTTTCAGAGTCCACCGAAAAGTTAAGTTTTATCCAAGGAAATGGATCTGACATTACTCTAATTCTTCCCTTTATGTTATTATTATTTGAAAAATCATCTAACGCGTAAGAGGTAATATCTGTTAACTCAGATAATCCTATAAATTTTGTTTGCCCCATTCTCACGAATTCTTTAGCGGGAATTTGAAACGTGGCTATATTTTCTTCACAAATAATATAATTGGCATCATTTTCTAAATGAAAAACTTCACCTGAAATTGTGGTAATGCTTTCTATTTTGAACATCCACAATTTTGAATTCATTAGTTCATGAACAACCAGGAACTTTTCATTTTTATCAATTTTCGATTGTTCTTTTTTTGATAGTTCACTTTTTTCTTGGGAATACACCATGTTGTTTATCCCAAAAGCCACAAATAGCAAGACATAAATTTTTTTCATAGCTCAAATTTAGCTTTCAATAGGTTATATTCAAAAAAAAAGCCTTTGCATAAATGCAAAGGCTTTTTAATTTCTTAAAGTTAAGACTAGTTAACTGATCCAGAAAGATCAGAACCTGCTTTAAATTTAACAACGTTTTTTGCTGCGATTTGGATTTCAGCTCCAGTTTGTGGGTTACGACCAGTTCTAGCGTTTCTTTTAGAAACAGAAAAAGATCCAAAACCTACCAATGAAACACGTCCACCTGATTTTAAAGTTGATTCTGTTGCGCCTACAAATGCTTCTAGTGCGCTTTTAGCTGCTGCTTTTGAGATACCAGCTCCTTCAGCCATAGCATCGATCAATTGTGCTTTATTCATAATGATTTTAATTAAGAGGTTATAAATTATTTATTTACTCCCTTCAAATATATACGATAGCTCAATAATAGCAACACTTTCAAGCTTATTTGGTGTGAATTGTTGAAAACTACTAACAATTGTTAATAAAGTGAACGATTTTATAGTCATATCAAGGGTTTGATGGTGGTTTTTGGGTGAAAAACCGAATTTTATTTGGTGTTTGATGATGTATTGAAGTCCGTTTATTGCAAATAATAGTGGTTTTTCTTCTTGAAAACTGCTCCATGATAGGCGATAGCAGGGAAATTTGGCCATTTGCAATACAAAATTGTATTATTTTTGAATTGATTAACCATATATAATTGGGTTAAAGCTAGCTCAACAATTTTGCATAACTAATTTTGAAATATGGCTTTTCAGATAGGAGATAAGGTTCGTTTATTAAATGAAGATGAAGAAGGAGTTATCTTAAAATTTCACAACCAAAACAAGGTAGATTTAGAAATTGACGACTTTATTTATACTTATTCAATTTCTGAAATTATTAAAGTTACCCCATCTCAGAATATAATTCATGTGCCGGTAGAGAACCCGTTAAAAAACAGCGAGGAAGTTCAACCAGTAAATAATAAAGAGGTATTGCAACATATTCCTAAAAAGGTATTCCATAATATTAGTAGACTTGGGTATCCTGAAATTGATTTACATATTTATGAATTGGTGGATAAACCTAAAAATTTATCTAACTCAGAGATGTTACAAATTCAAACCTTTCGGCTAGAACAATTTATTCAAGACTGTATAGCAAATTTGGTAAGTGAATTTGTAGTGATTCACGGAGTGGGTGAAGGTGTGTTACGACTTGAAGTTCAAAAGATATTAGAAAGTCATGGCAATATAGAATTTAAAGAGGCTGATTTCCGGGAATATGGAACAGGCGCCACCTACGCTAAAATATTAGGGTTGTTTCAATAAGGTGTAGGATTTCTATTTTTTGTAAACTCACCTAAAGTCATTAGTTACCTTTGCACATTCAATTCAAAAAAAATCAGCAAAGTGGCCAATTTTTCTAAAATAGGAATTCATCCTAATTACGTTAAATCAATTAACGAACTAAATATATTTGAACCAACTCCAGTTCAGGAGCAGGTAATACCATTTTTAATAAACAACAAATCGGATATTGTTGTTCAGGCGCAAACAGGTACAGGTAAAACAGCCGCTTTTGGATTACCTATTTTACATCATATTAACCCAAAAAGTGATAATATTCAAGCGTTAGTATTAAGTCCTACACGTGAGCTAAGTCAGCAAATAGCCAAACAGCTGTTTAAGTTCACAAAATATAACACGGATAAGATATTTACAGAAGCTGTTTATGGTGGAGAACATATTTCTAAGCAATTAAGTAGATTAACTCGAACTACTCATGTATTAGTGGCTACTCCAGGAAGATTAGTTGATCTTTTGGAGAGAAAGGTGGTTGATTTAAGTAAGGTTAGAACCGTGGTTTTAGACGAGGCGGATGAAATGCTTCATATGGGATTTAAAAAAGAATTGGAGTCCATTTTAAATCAAGTACCCGGAAAAAGAAATACTTGGTTGTTTTCGGCTACCATTCCTAAAGAAGTAAAGCTAATTATTAATAATTATCTCTCGGCTGATGCAGAATCTGTTCAGGTTAGCAAAGAAGAGGTGGTTAACAAAAATATTGAACATCAATTTGTGGTAGTAAGAGAACATGACAAATTGGATATGTTAATTCAGTTTTTAAAATCTCAAGGTAAAGCACGTGGGGTTATTTTCTGTACTACTAAAAAGATGGCCATAACCCTTTCTAAACAATTGAAAGCAAAAAATTACAATTGTGAGGCTCTTCAGGGAGATATGCACCAAAAGGATAGAGATAAAGTAATGAGAGGGATTAAAAACAAATCTTTACAAATACTTGTTTCTACAGATGTTGCTGCAAGAGGTATTGATATTGATGGTTTATCTTATGTAGTTCATTTTGATGTGCCATCGCAACTTGATTTTTATACTCATCGAAGCGGGCGAACTGCTAGAGGTGGAAAGAAAGGAATGGCTATTAGTTTTGTGACTTCGGGTGAAATCAATAAACTAAAGGCAATAGAAAAAGAGTTAGGTATTAGAATTAATCAGATTCGATAAAAATGCCTAAAATAGAAAGCATAAAAAAAGGTTGAACGAAAGTTCAACCTTTTTTTATGCTTTTATGTTATAAAAGGATTAGTGACTTTCACCACATTTACCTTCACCACATTTGTGCTCTCCTTCAGCTTCAGTAGCTTCAGCTGCGTCACCTTCGCCACACTTGCCTTCACCACATTTACCTTCGCCACATTTCATTTCGCCTTCAGCAGCCGAATCAGCAACAACTTCTTCTTCTACCACTTCTTCAACTACAGCCTCTTCAACTACAGCTTCTTCCGCGTGATCTACATGCTCTTCACCAGCAGCGTGGTCATGAGACTCTTCAGCACCTCCACAAGAGGTAAGGGCTACTGAACCTGCAAAAAATACAGCTACAGTTACCATTGATAGTAATGTCTTTTTCATAATTAGTTGGATTTAATTAAATAATAGCGCAATTAACTTCTTTTTAAAAGAATAGAAAAGAGAAATATCGTTTTTTTCAACAATAAGGTTTGTTAATAACCTTGACTACCTTCTGATTAATTGCCATAATACCTGAACTGGATGGAGGGCAATTTCATTTACACCATCTTTAATTTGTTCTCTACAACTTGTTCCCGTTGCCACGGTAATTACATTAATGCCTTTGTTTCGTATACTTGGGAAAAGTATAAGTTCACCAATTTTCATGGATGTTTCATATTGTTCGTACCCAAAAGATCCTGCCATACCGCAGCAACCAGAAGGAATTACTTTACATGTTACGTTCTTAGGTATAGAAAGGGCTTTTTTTGTAAATGAAACGCTTGACAAAGCCTTTTGATGGCAATGACCATGAATTTGAATTTCGGCAGTTTCACTAATAAACTGGTTCTCTGTAATATGGCCTAAGTCAAATTCCTTACTTAAGAACTCATCTATTAATAGTGCATTAGTAGCTAATTTCTTTGATAATGGTTTATTTTCATCCGAAACTAATTTTGGGTATTCGTCTCTAAAGGTTAAAAGAGTGGATGGTTCTATACCTATTAATGGGGTTTCTGAGCTTACGTGTTCACTAAAAAGACTTACATTTTTATTAGCTAGGAATTTTGCATCTTCTAAAAAGCCTTTTGAAATAGCTGTTCTTCCGCTCTCGCTTCCTTCTAATATTTGCACTTCATAAGATAATGCAAGTAGAAGTTTAATGGCTGATTTACCAATTTCAAAGTCAAGATGATTGGTAAATTCATCACAAAAGAAAACGATTTTCTTTTTTATTGGTTTCTTGACGGTAAGTGACTTCTTTTTTATTTGAAACCATTTAAATAGACTGATTTTATTGGGTACTGGGATGTTTCGGTGTTTTGAAATTCCTAATGTGTTTTTTATTAAAGTCTTTGCAGGAGAATTGATGACCCAATTGGAAAATGGCGAAAACGCTTTGACCAATTCCATACTATTAGAAAAATGAGCCATTCTTTTTTGCGTAAACGAAGGTTTATTCGTTAACGATTTTTGGAACAGGTATTCGCTCTTAAAGGTAGCCATGTCCACATTACTTGGACATTCAATTTTACATCCTTTACACATCAAACAAAGTTCCATTGATTTCTCTAATTCAGGAGAGTTAAAAACGTTGTCTTGACGTTGCGTCATAACTTCTCTTAAAGTATTGGCTCTAGAACGTGTGGTATGCGATTCATCTCTTGTAGCCATGTAGGATGGACACATGGTTCCTCCTGTAAGTTCTGTTTTTCTACAATCTGCAGAACCGTTGCATAATTCTACAGACTCTAGAAATCCTCCATTTTTAGAAAAATCGAATGCGGTATTAAAAGTAGGAGTCGGTTTGTCTGCTTCATACCTCAGACTTGTATTCATTGCGGGAGTATTCACAATTTTTCCTGGGTTAAAAATATCATTTGGATCCCAAACACTTTTTAAGCGTACAAATTCTTGGTAAATAGGATTACCCACCATTTGAGGAATAAACTCACCTCTTAATCTACCATCTCCATGTTCGCCACTTAATGAACCGTTGTATTTTTTAACTAAATCAGCTATATCTTGGGCTACGTCTTTAAATAATTGAACCCCTTCTTTTGTTTTCAAATTAATCATAGGGCGAAGATGCAATTCACCTGTTCCGGCATGTGCGTAATGCACGCAACTCAATCCTCTTTTGTGTAATTGAACGCCAAAGTCATCAATGTACTGAGGTAAATCTTCCACGGCTACGCAAGTATCTTCAATTACCGGAACTGCCTTGTCATCTCCAGGTATATTGGCCAATAAACCGAGTCCGGCTTTACGCAAGGCCCAAACCTTATTTACATCTGCACCTGTTAAAAGCGGAAAGTGGTACCCAAAATTATTTTCTTTTAATTCATTAATTAGAGCCTGCGATTGAGATTCCAAATCGGCATTAGAATTAGCATGTAGCTGAATGGCCAAAATAGCTTCTGGACTATCTTTTAAAAAAAATCGGTACTTTTCATATAATGGATGACCAATGGTACAATCCAAAATTTGATTATCCATTAATTCAACAGCGTAAGGATGATGTTTTAATGCAATTAAATTGGCTTTTAAGGCTTCATTTAAAGAGTTAAAATGAACCACTAGTAAGCCTTGTTCTTTAGGTGGTAGGGGAGTAACGCCAATTTTTATTTCGGTAATAAATACTAAAGTTCCTTCACTACCAGCAATTAACTTGCAAAAATTGAATTTTTTTGTACTGGAATTAAAAACTTCAGAATCCATTAATAAATCTAAAGCATATCCTGTATTCCGCCTCTTAATTTTAGGATTAGGAAAATTATCTTGAATTTGAAGCTGCGTTTCTTTAGATGATAATAGTTCGGATATATGGCGGTAGATTTCACCTTCCAAATCATCTTTTGGTAAATTTAATTTATCCTCAAATTCAGATAGACTTAATTCTTTAAAGATTACGCTTTTTCCATTACTTAAAAAACCATGAATTTCTTTTAAGTGATCTCGTGTACTTCCGTAAACAATAGAGTTGGAACCACAAGAATTATTACCTACCATGCCTCCAATCATGGCTCTATTTGATGTAGAAGTTTCTGGGCCGAAGAGAAAACCTTGAGGTTTTAAATAGTAGTTGAGTTCATCTCGAATAACTCCAGGTTCTACTCGAACCCAGTTTTCTACTTTGTTGAATTCAATTATGGAAGTGAAAAACCTAGAAACATCTACTATAATTCCTGAACCTACTACTTGACCAGCCAAAGAAGTTCCTGCGGTACGAGGAATCAAACCAACTTTGTGTTTGTTGGCAAATTTTATTAAGGTTTGAATGTCTTCTTTTGATTTGGGAAAAGCAACCGCAGTTGGCATCTCCCTGTATGCAGAGGCATCAGTAGCATAAGTAATTTTTGAGGAAGAATCGGTTTTTAATTCCCCTTGTAATTGATTCGCAAGATTTTGTAACTCCTTAATCAACTAATTTAATTTAGAAGCTCTTAAAGCTTGTATTACATGACGCTCATTATGAAGTACTGTAACTCTAAGAGCATCGCCAAGTTTTAGTTTAACCCATTTAGATATGGTCACTTTTATTTTGATTTTGTTCAGATTTTTGGATTTGGCTAATTGAAGCAAAGCCAAATACTCTTTTTGCTGATTCAAAAATGTATTTACGACCTCTTTTGTTAAAGGAGATAACGTAGGGACCATATCAGATGGTGATTGCATTTTTGTCATTCCAGACTTGGCTACCATTGATTTTGCAAACATGTTACCAATAAACCCAGGACTAAAATAGGGATTGAATGGAGTAGAAGACGAATCCATTGCCATCCTAATTTCATTTAAATAGAAATCACCATATTGGTTTAAGTGATCTAAACATTGCAAAGAACTCCATGTTTCCGGATTGGTACGGTCATTTAATTTATCCTCCTTTAACTTGAGTAGTTTTTTACCTCCTTTAATGCAAAACTCCGTTTTTTGAATTAAGTCTGAAATTAGAATATTGGAATCAATTTTTGCCATTATTAAATACCTAAATCAGACTTTATTTGTTCTATTTGTTTGAATAACTCAGCTTGTTTAGCATCATATTCTGAAGCATCTGTTAATTCTCCCTTTACACTAAAGTAAAATTTGATTTTTGGTTCTGTACCTGAAGGACGAGCGGTAACTTTACTACCGTTACTTAAATAAAATTGAAGCACGTTAGAAGACGGCAAATCAAGAGTGGTTTTAATTGAATTTACCATATTAGTGGACTCACCAAATTTCACATCATCTATTTTAATTACATCAAATCCGGCTAAAGATTTTGGAGGATTTGAACGTAAGTCAGCCATCATTTTTGAAATTTCTTCACTACCAGATTTTCCTCCTTTAACGATAGAAACTAAGTCTTCTTGGTACAATCCAAAATTGATGTACATTTTCAATACCTCTTGGTAGAAGCTACTTCCGTTTGCTTTGGCTTGAGCTGCAATTTCAGATACTATCATTCCGGAAGAAATAGAGTCTTTATCTCTCACAAAATCACCCACCATGTAACCAAAGCTTTCTTCACCACCGCCAACAAAAGTTCTGGAACCTTCGTTTTGTCTAATTACATCGGCTATCCATTTGAATCCAGTAAGTGTAATTTCTGTATCCACCTCATAGGCATCAGCGATATCATTCATCAAATTAGTGGTTACAATGGTTTGACAGATAAATTCCTTACCGGTCAGTTTACCTTGATTTTTCCACTCTTCAAGTAAATACCAAGTCATCATAGAAGCCGTTTGGTTACCATTCATGATTTGCATTTCACCTTTGTCGTTTCTTACCGCAATACCAATTCTATCGGCATCTGGATCTGTACCAATAACTATGTCGGCATTAATTTCATTAGCTTTATCAATAGCCATTTTTAAAGCGGCTGGTTCTTCTGGGTTTGGAGAATCTACAGTAGGGAAGGAGCCATCTGGTTTGGCTTGTTCTTCTACAATTGTCACATCAGTAAATCCTGCTTGTGCAAGAGCTTGAGGCATTCCCATAATAGAAGTACCGTGCAATGATGTAAATACAATTTTTAAGTCTTCTTTACCTACATTGGTAAGCGACTGTTTCATTACCCCATCAATAAATGCGTTATCAATATCCTCACCAATAATTTGAATCAAATTTGGGTTTCCTTCAAATTTAATATCTTCAATTTGAATTTGATTTGCTAAATCAATTACACCTTTATCATGAGGCGGTACTAATTGAGCGCCATCTTCCCAATATACTTTGTACCCATTGTATTCTTTTGGGTTATGAGAAGCGGTTAATACAATTCCTGCTTGACAACCTAAATGTCGCACCGCAAAAGATAACTCTGGTGTTGGACGAAGTGATTCAAACAGGTAAACTTTAATTCCATTAGCTGATAATACATCGGCAACTAATTTTGAAAAAACATCAGAATTATAGCGACAATCGTATCCAATAGCTACAGAGATTTGATCTTTATCAGAGAATGATTTAGCCAAGTAATCACTTAAAGCTTGAGTAGCTCCACCAAGGGTGTATTTATTTATTCTATTGGTTCCAACGCCCATAATACCACGCATACCTCCGGTACCGAATTCCATATTTTTATAGAAAGCATCTTCTAAAGAATCACCACCAATTTGAATTAATTCTTTGGCTGCTATTTGGGTAGCTTCATCAAAAGGAGGTTTTGTCCATTGATCCGCAATTCTTAATATATCTGGGGCAGTTTCACTCATGTTCAATTTTTTAAGGATGCCAAATTTAGTCTTTTAAGGTTATATGTAGAAAGTGATATAGGAAATTGTTATGCATAAAAAAAGGCGTGAATTTATTCACGCCTTCCAATTCCATATAGAATAATTTTATTCCGCAACCACCACGGATCTCGGGTAGTTTTCAAACATTCTAACCATATCTTTTCTAATATTGTCTTCTCTATTAGATCGGTCTTCCTCTAACTCACCCTGAGCTATTCCTTCCCACATCAATTTTTTAGATTGGCTATCATATTGGTCAATAATAACAGTACCAATAGTATAAGTATAGGTAGAAGTTGTTGTAGTACTAGCGCCACCGTAGGGGTATCCGTATCCATATCCAAAACCTCCACGCCCATAGTATCCCATACCACCGTAGTGATCTGTATATGACGTTGTACCAGTTTTGTTTTCAACTACCACATGAAAACCAATCATGGTGTCGCCCATTCCAGTTACCCGTTTCATTCCTCGCTTGGTTAATTCAACAGCAACGGCATTTTCTAATCTTTTCTGATCAATATCGTTAACAATAGCAGCACTTTTGTCACTCCAAGCTAAAAATCCAAAAGTTTGGTATTTATTAAAATCAATTTCTTTGTCGTAATCAGTAGTGATTGAAATTGAAGAGCCACAACCAGCTCCAATTATTAAAAGAGCGGCTAAGCCATAAAAAAAAAGTTTTTTCATAATTTGTTTTCTTGATACGTACGTAAATCTATAATTTTTGATTCACTTTTTCTAAAATAGTTGCTTCCAAAGCTAGTGCTTCTTTTTCAATTTTGGCCCCTTTAGTGAGCATTTCAGATTTAAATTGCTCATCTTTTAAGTCACCCGTGTTAATTTTTACATTTAAAAATGCTCCCATTACTGCTGTTCTTGCGCATAAAGCACCTACCGCGGCATCCGAAAGAGATGATTGTAAACCTTCGTCTACCATTTTATTCATAATTTCCATAGATGCTAGGGCATTTTCCATAACCATCATGGGTACCTCAATAGCGTATTTGGTAGCGTCTTGAATAGCTTGAGATCTTGCCGCTTTTTCTTCATCCGATCCTTTGGGTAATTTAAAAGCATCCATAATTTTATTGAATGAAGCGGTATCTTCATCAACCAAAGCCAATAATTTTTCTTTGTATGCATCTCCTTTAACAGCTACTTCAGAGTATTTCTCCCATTTATCATCCCATCCACGTTTGTGGGCAGAAAGGTTGGCTACCATAGTACCTAAGGAAATTCCTAACGCCCCAACATATGCAGAGATTGAACCACCACCTGGAGCAGGAGATTCACCTGCGGTTTCGTTGGCAAATTCTCTAAGGTTCATATTTAATAATGGAGTGGAAGCGCTGTCTCTTAAAACGTACTCTATAATTTTCTCGTTAGGATTAAATGGTTTTAAATCATCTAAACCAAGTGATTTTACGGCAATTTTAACTTTTTCTTCTTCCGAAATACCTAAAGACCTTTCTTGTTTGGTAAGGAAATAGTCAGCAGCATCAAGCATTGCTTGTAAAGGAATTAAACCAATAAGCTCTGAACCAGTAACACGAATTCCACGTTTTTGAGCAGCGATAACTGTTTTGTCAAAAGCTTCGTGTACAGATGTTATGGAAATGTTGGTTAGGTTGTAAGATATTTGAGCTATTCCATATTCATCAATAAACCATCCAATACCTTTCACTGCCTTTAGTTGCCCCGGAACTTTTACAGGATTGCCGTCAGCATCTTTTACAATTTTACCTGTGATAGTGTCACCTTCTCGTTTAATACGACCAGCTTCACGCATATCAAAAGCAATGGCATTTGCTCTTCGGGTAGAAGTGGTGTTTAAGTTAATATTGTACGCTACAAGGAAATCTCTTGCCGAAATAGCGGTTGCCCCTGTTGATTTTACGGATTCATTATATGCGGCTGGGCCAAAATCTGGTGTCCATTCCGGATTATTCAATTTTTCTTTTAAACCTTCATATTCTCCAGATCTACAATTGGCTAGGTTTTTTCGAACCTCTTGCTTTGCTGCGTTTTCGTAAAAGTATCCAGGTATGCCTAGTTCAGAGCCTACACGTTCGCCTAGTTTATGGGCGTATTTAGCGGTTTCTTCTAAAGAGATCCCTGCTATTGGAACTAACGGACAAACATCTGTAGCACCAAAACGAGGGTGTTCGCCACTATGTTGACTCATATCAATTAATTCAGAAGCTTTTTTGATTAGAATAAAAGCAGCTTCAATTACGGGTTCTGGTTCACCTACGAAAGTTATCACTGTTCTGTTGGTGGCAGCACCTGGGTCAACATCTAGTAGCTTAACACCTTCAACGGTTTCTACAATTTGAGCGATTTCGTTAATCTTTTCAATATCACGTCCTTCACTAATGTTAGGAACACATTCAATTAATTGTTTTGTCATTTTCAAAAATTTTGAGTCACAAATGTAAGTTCAGATTACCAAAAAAACTTGACATTGTTTATTTAAATATAAGGTGGTTATTAACTGTTGTAGCTTATTAAATCCTCACTTCTTTACTTTGGTTATTCAGTAAGTTTTTATGAAAAAACATCATAGAGTCTGTATGGGTGGTTATTTGTGAAATACTCACTGTTTGTAACGACCCGGTGCGCTCCATTATTATGTTGTTGTATTTATTGGAGTTTCCTTTGAAATTGTGAAAGTCTAACATATCTTTTTTTGTCAAATTCTTTTTTTGAACCCACTTTTCAAACAGTTGTTTTCGAATTTCTATGGTTTTTGGTGTATAAAGGGTGGCTGAAGACCAAATATGAGGTTTTTTAAAATTTAATGTCGTAAAATCTGTTTTATTACCCGTCCACCTCAACTCTTCAATCGTCTTTGTAGATAGGTCAATATTGACCAAAGTAAATGGTTCAATGTTGACTAAATTATATTTATTTTTAAATAGGTCTAAATTATTATAATTGAAAGAGTTTAAAAGTACTATTCCTCTACTTAAACGGTAGGGAGGGGAGTGTGTATGTTTTAAAAAGGCCCCATTTAGCAAAACGGTAATTCGTTTATTATTATTTGCAGCAATCCATGTTCCACCAGCCTCCGGGTCTTTAGGAAAGGTAAAGGTTTGGTTTTTTAATACTAATGTTTGAGGAAATTCACTAATGCCTCTGCGTATATGTTCATCTCTATTGGAGGTGATAATAATTTGGTTGTTAAAATTTGTATAAGTCAAAGTGCACATGGGCAAAAAATAATCTATTCTTTGAGAAAATTAAATCCTTCACTTTTTAATTTCAGTTAACTTTTTAACAAACGAGGGTTAAAATTGGAGAAGGTAAGATGCGGCTTGTTTAATCAAACCTTTTAATTTTGGGTGAAATAAATTATTAACTAAACTTATTTATTATGAAAAAATCATTATTAGTACTAACCGCTTTATTTGGAATGGCAACCATTTCAAACGCACAAGAAGAAAGCTTCAAACCTACTGAAGGAATGACTTCATTGGAAATTACATTTGATCCAAGCGCGATTTTTAACGCAAGTAACACAGGAAGCATGTTTGGCTTATCGTCAATTGGCGGTTTAAACCAAGGTATTAAGTATAGAAATTGGATGAGTGATAATGTAGCTTATAGAGGAACATTTTTATTAGGTGTTAGAAGTTGGAATGACCCAACTGTAGTTCAAAACTCTGCAGGTGAAGATGTAGATGTTAAGGATACTTACACGGAGTGGGCTGTACAAATTAGACCAGGTGTAGAAAAGCATTTTTCTGGAACTAAAAGATTGTCTCCGTACATGGGGTCAGAATTAATTATTGGTTATGGTGCAAATAAATACTCTTCTGAGAGATTAGATGCTGATGACAACGTTGTAACTGACGTGAGAAAAAATGACCCAACTACAGCTTCTTGGGCCTATGCAAATGGTTTTACAGCTGGTATTGGTGCAATAGCGGGTTTTGACTATTACATTGCTAAAGATTTATATTTAGGTTTAGAAATAAACTATGCGTTTGTTTTTAATTCTAATAATAAAATCATTACTGAAATTGATGGACAAGATAAAGTAGAAGTTAAACAAGGTTCTAACTGGTACTTTAATCCTTCTACTGGAGCTAATTTTAAGCTAGGTTGGAATTTCTAAACTACCCAAGTAAAGTTATGAAAGGGCTTCCATTTGGAAGCCCTTTTTTTATGCCAAAAAAATTAAGAAAAAGTAATTAATCCTTAAAAACTTCGATTACTTTCGCAGCGCATTTGGTTCTCCTCGGAGATTAAAATGGGAATTCCGTGTAAACCGGAAACTGTTCCCGCAGCTGTAAGTTTCAAAGAATGTATTGTAAACATTCACTTTTGTTATTTTCTAGCCACTGTTCTTTTATGGAATGGGAAGGCATTAGCAAAAGAAACGAGTCAGAAGACCTGCCAGACGCAAAAATTATTGCTTTCGGGATAAAAGCAAGGGTTCAAGTCTTTCTGGCGTTCTGCCAATATCTTGTGTCCTTCTGGCATCCCTAAATTTTTATTATTTATTTATAAATGTTTAGGATGGAAAATGTGCGTGAAAACGTACATTTCATGTGACCTAAAAAAACTTTTTACACATGAAAAGAATTTACAAATTGGCTGGTATGGCCGTTTTGGGTTTGTTTGCAAATACTCAAAACATGAATGCACAAATTGTTTCAGATTTTGAATCAATAAATCTAGCCCCAGAATCGTATTGGGATGGTTCTGATTTATCAGGGGCAAACGGAACCACAAGATTCACCTCAATTTTTGAAAGTGGAAGCGCTGGCTTTTTGAACGTTTGGGATATTACTTGGGGTTTACCCGGGTATTGGAGTGAAGGATTTGCTCAATCTTCTAACACAGATTCAACCACCTCAGGTGCAGGGAATTTATTCAGTGCACGCGCGGGTAGTGGTAGTAATGGATCTTTAACTTATTTGGTTTCTCAAAATAACTCGGTTATGGAATTTATTAACGGAGCCGCTGATACTTCTGTAAATGGTATTTATGTAACCAACGGAACTTATGCGGCTAATAGCATGAGAGACGGTGATTCTTTCGCAAAGAAATTTGGAGGAGCTACAGGAAACGACCCCGACTGGTTTATGCTTACCGTTAAGGCTTTTGATTCTACAGGTACAATTTTGCCAGATTCGGTTGATTTTTATTTGGCAGATTTTAGAGATGCTAATAACGCTAACGATTATATAGTTACAGATTGGCAATTTATTGATTTGTCTTCTTTAGGTAATGTAAGAGGATTGCTTTTTAGTTTGTCCTCATCAGATGTTGGGACTTCTGGTATGAATACACCCGCTTTTTTCTGCATAGATGATATAAAATCGGATGGTGCGGCTTTAGTTGATTTTGAAGATTTAGGGTTTACTGCGGTAGATTCGGTTTGGAATGGTTCTGATTTAACAGGAACGCCAAACGATTTGAATTTTGTTTCCAATATTGCAGATGGTGATGCTGAGTTTTATAACTCGTATACAACTTCTTGGGGCGGATATTGGAAAGACGGTTTTGCGTTTTCAAACATTACAGATTCTGTTACCTCTGGTTCGGTAAACTTATACAGTGCTAAGCCGGCTATGGGAGCCTTAGGTTCTACAAATTATGCTATTGTTCAAGATGGTTCTTCGGTTAATCTTACTGGAAATGCGGCTAATTCCGTTATGAGTGGAGTTTATTTGGCCAATTCAACTTTTGCCTATAACAGTATGCGAGATGGTGATTCTTTTGCAAAGAAATTTGGTGGAATTACTGGAAATGATCCAGATTGGTTAAAACTAACTATTAGAGGCTACAACAATGGGGTAATGAATTCGGATACCATAGATTTTTATTTGGCAGATTTTAGAGATTCAGATAATAGCAATGACTACATTCTTGATTCTTGGAATTGGCTAGATTTATCGCCTCTGGGTACAGTAGATAGTGTAACGTTTTCAATGTCTTCATCAGACATGGGTGCTTGGGGAATGAATACTCCAGCATTTTTTGCTATGGATAACTTTAATGGGGTGTTATCTACCGTAGGTGAATTATCTCAAAATACTATTTCAGTATATCCAAACCCGGCC
Organism: Salibacteraceae bacterium; assembly: GCA_049606935.1. Taxonomy (GTDB): domain Bacteria; phylum Bacteroidota; class Bacteroidia; order Flavobacteriales_G; family Salibacteraceae; genus CAJXZP01. The sequence continues at coordinate 18,633 of JBMYWA010000006.1, read as the reverse complement.
ATTAACCAAATTCAAATAAAAGAAGCTAATGGTACGGGAACCGTGCAAATTTTTAATATGAAAGGTTCTTTACAATGGCAAGAGTCAAATGTTTCGGCTACTTCAATTATTAATATTGAGTCTTTAAAATCAGGAGTTTACATGGTTAAATACATGGAGAATGATAACGTTTCCATGCAAAGAATTATTGTACAATAAGTTTTATTTTGGTATCCAATTTCTGCATAAGGAGTTGGCTACCTTTTTTTAATATGAAAAATATATTTTTTATACTTATTGGATTGGTTTGTGGACCAATATGTCTGGCGCAAGGCCCTTTTGCTCCACAAGCAGATTCTGCTGGAACTACAGCTATCCACAAAGATTCGTCCATTGTAGCGGCTTGGGTTCAAAACTGTACGGTTTATAGGGGGCGACAGCATATTGCCAATTCTAACACCCCTTTAGCCGATGTGGGTACGGAAGCAAGTGTGTATGGTGCTCCAGATGGAGATGTGCTTAGCTTAGGAGATGGTGGTTACGCGATTATTGAGTTAATCGAGCCCCTTGAAAACCATGCAAGCTTTGATTTTGCCATTTTTGAAAACGGTTTGGTAGACCAAAGTAACGGAGGTCATTTTTTAGAATTAGCCTTTGTAGAAGTGAGTTCTGATGGAATGAATTATTATAGATTTCCTAATCAATCGCTAACTCCAACAGATACTCAAACCTTACCGTTTGGATATACAGATGCAACTAACTTGTATAATTTAGCAGGTAAGTATAGGGTGAACTATGGAACTCCATTTGATTTAGCCGAAATGGATACCGTTGTTGGTTTAGATATAAATGCGGTAACGCACATTAAAATTATTGACGTGGTTGGAAGCATTGATACTCAATATGCTTCGTATGATAGTTATGGTAGAATTGTGAATGATCCATATCCAACTTCTTTTGGATCCGGAGGGTTTGATATTGATGCAGTGGCTATTGTAGACTCATCATTTACCACGGGAGTGATTAATAATGAACATCAGGTTGTTTCGGTTTATCCAAATCCTGCTTCTGAATGGATTAGAATTTCTGGAATTTCTGCTGATGCGGTGATATTAATTCGAGATATCCAGGGAAGGGAAGTATTAAATGTTAAACCTGGTAATTCCGAAATATCAATTTCTACTTTGTCAAAAGGAATGTATTTTGTTGAAATTGAAGATAATGGACTACAATTTATTCACAAAGTGTTGAAACACTAAAAAATGAAACTATTAAAACCGCTAAAACTACCGTTTAAACCTAAAGTGATGGTTACTAAGGTAGCTTTAGTGGTTTTGATTATTAATCCCATTTTCCTTCAAATATTTGCTCAAGTACCCGATTCTATTCAATTAACTCAGTTAGTTGTGGCTGCTAAAAAAGCCGAAAAAATCCCAGCATTACGATCTATAGAATTAAATGAGGAGATCCTAAACTCTTCAAATACCTTGAGCCTTGGTGAGGTATTGAAAAAACATTCTACCGTATTTATAAAAGATTATGGCCCTTCAAATATTCAAACGCCTACCTTTAGGGGGATGGCTGCCACTCATACAAAAATATTTGTGAATGGATTGAGTATTAGCCCGGCTAGCTTAGGGCAAAGCGATTTGAATATATTGCCTACTTACTTATTTGATGGGATAGGCCTAAAACACGGAAATTCTAGTTTTTCAGAAGGACCTGGAGCTATTGGCGGAGGGGTAATGTTGAAAACAAATAATCAAACTAGAAGAAACGGACACACGGGCAATTTAGGACTTTCTTATGGTAGTTTTGGTTCATTTTCGGCTCAGGGAGAATATGGGTTTACAAAAGAAAAGTGGCAAAGTATTACCCGCTACATTTTTCAAAAAGCCGATAACGATTTTGAATTCCGAAATGTAGCCCAAAAAGATTATCCAAATCAAACCCAGGAACATAGTGAGAAGTCATTGCATGGGTTAATGCAAGCCTTTAAATTCAGTAAACACTGGCGAAATAGTTGGAAAGTAATGTTTTTGGGAACGTCAACCCATAGAAATTTACCTGCATTAATGACGAGTACGAGCCCGTCAAAAGAAAAACAATCAGATCAATTATTTACCACCCAAGTAGAGTGGAAGCGGTTTATAGAAAGAGGATGGTCAAAGTTGGTTTTAGGCTATACCTGGAATACACTTCATTATGAAGATACAGATGCAGGTATAAATTCAACTACACTGAATCAACAATATCAAATTAGAGAGGATGTGGTGCGTGAACTTAATGAAAAATGGTCGTTGAAGGCAATGGGGTTACTATCATACTCTACAGCTAATAATCCTAATTATATAGGTACAGCCGACATGATACAAGGGTCGGTATTAATTGGAACCAAAGGAAATCCAAGTAAAAAGTGGGAAATAGGTTTATATGTTCAACCCACATGGAATAATTCTGATTTTGAGATGTTACCCATGGCGAGTTTAGCTTTTAAGCCTTTAGGACATAATCGACTTACCATAGGTTTTAATGGATCTAAAAATGCCCATTTCCCTACTTTAAATGATTTGTATTGGGTTCCTGGAGGAAACCCTGAACTACAACCCGAAATTAGCACCACCGGAGAGTTTAATTTACATAGTGAAGGCTATGTACTTAAATCTTTGGAATATGAATTAGATGGTTCTGTTTTTCTTGGCATAGTGGATAATTGGATACTTTGGCAACCAACGGATAAGAACTACTGGGAAGCTCAAAATATTAAAACCGTTGCACATAGTGGGTTTGATGCATCTTTCAGCTTAGTAAAAAAATATAATATTTGGAAGTATAAATTTCAAACCGGGTACCAGTTTGTTAACGCCATAAACAAAGGGGTGGAAGATGAATCCTTAAACAAACAACTTATTTATACTCCAAAGCATTTACTCAACTGGTTGGTTAGAGCTGATAGGAAAAAACTTTGGTTGCAAGCTAATTATTCATTTACTGGAACCCGATACATTACCACTTCTAATTCGGCATACCTCCCGGCTTATGATTTAATTGATTTTGCTGCTGGTTATAAAACTAAAATCAATAACAGCAAATGGTTGTTGATTCAGTTTAATATTAACAATGTCTTGAATAAAGAGTACATGTCGGTAGTGTACAGAGCTATGCCAGGGATAAATTATAATTTAACTGTTAAATACGTTCTTAAATAATGTACAGCCACTTTTCTAATATAGTTTCATTAGGTTATTTTACTTGCCTTTTTACAGGTTTGATAATTTTTACGGGTTGTACAAAAAACTACGATGATTATGGCCCTCAAGGTGAATTAGGTAATGTCGAAATCCCCAGATCCTCATCTGTTATCGTATTAAACGAAGGTAACTTTATGTTTGGAAATGGATCTGTTTCTTGGGTGGATTTAGAGAACCAGAATACCTCGCAAGAAGTATTTAAAACCGTCAATGGATTTCCTTTAGGTGATGTGCCTCAGAGTATGATTGTTAGCGATAGTGTAGGGTATGTTGTGGTAAATAATTCTAGTAAAATTGAAGTCGTTACCATGCCTGAATTTTCAAGCGTTTCTACTATTACGGGATTTAATTCTCCCCGACAAATGGCAATTATAAGCGAACAACCAAAAATTGCTTGGGTAACCGATTTGTACGCAAATAAAATTTGGGAAGTAAATTTAGATACACGCCAAATAATTGGGTCTATTTCTAATGCTGGATGGAATGAAAATATTATGAAATGGAAATCGCTTGCTTTGGTTTTAAACAAAACAGACAGCGTTATTAATGTGTTTGATATAGCTACAAAATCTCTAATTAAAACCTATCAAGTAAGTACAGGTATAGTCGATTTTCAATTTTCGTCCTTTTCTGAATTAAAAGTGTTGGCTAAAGGTGGTATTTATCGCATCAATTTACTGTTGGATGGAGTGTATGAAGAATATGCCTTTAGCGTAACCAGAACCCCCCTTAAAATGGCTTACGATTCCATTAACCAAACTACTTACTTTTTAGATGGAGATTTATATAGGTATTCCAACAACGGTTTAACCATGCTTAAATCAGTAGCACCTGGTAGTAATTTTTATGGTTTAGCCGTAAACAATGAAAAAGTGTACCTAACCGATACCAAGGATTATGTGCAACCAGGAGAGCTAAATGTATACTCTTACGATTTTCAAACCGAGACAGTGTTTCCAATGGGAGTGAACCCACAGTTTATCTTTTTCCCATAAAAAAAGCCACCCGTACTCACTACGGATGGCATTTTATTTCACTGTTAATTAGGATTGAGTTTTTTACTTAACACTTCCAAAAAGTTGCACCTCATTGGCAATGATTTCTGTAACATAACGGGTAACACCGTTTTTGTCGTCAAATTTTTTGTTATTTAACTTCCCTTCAATAGCTACTTCTTGACCCTTGCTCATGTATTTTTCAATAATGTTAGCGGTGTTTCCCCAGGCAATTACGTTGTGCCATTGGGTGTTTTCTACTTTTTCGCCTTTTTGGTTTTTATAAGATTCATTGGTGGCAATAGATATTTTGGCTAGTTTTTTTCCGCCATCTAAGTTTACTATTTCTGGGTTTTGACCTAAACGTCCTATTAATTGTACTTTGTTTCTTAATGTGTTCATGATAAAGGTTTTAATAAATAAATAAAATGTGTTTTGTCAATTTCCCTTACAGCTGATAGTGGAATTGTTTGACGATGCAAATATTCAACACCCTCCAAATTCTAATCGGTATTTTGTCGTTTACTAGTCGTTTGTAATCGTTTACTGTCGGTTATAATACCTATTGAATAACTACAGAAATCTGATGTTTATCAGTTTTATGAGATAGTAAAAAATATGAGTAAGGTCAGTTAAACCGCCATCTTTGGTTATTTATAACGTTTCCAAATAAGCTTGTTTGACGGTGTGGTGTTGTTAACTTATTGATAATTAATGTTAAATTGCTGGACGTTATTAATAATGGTGACTAAAGTCACTTAATCAAAGGATATAGGTCTCTTTTTCTGCTATACAAAGCCCATATTTTTGACTTAAACATTAAAAAACGATTATGCCAATAAAGAGTTATTTAGTTCATGCTTTTGAAGGAAAGAAGGACAAACTTGTAGAAGAACTTAATCGCTTACCTCAATGTGAGGTTAACCCTTCCACCAATGAAAATGTATTAGTACTGGTTACGGATACGCCTACCGTTCATGCGGAAAAAAAGTTGGAGCAAATATTTGAATCGATTACTGAAATAAAAAATATGGCCCTAGTCTCTGGGTTCGATATGTAATACAAAATGCCTTGAACATGAAAATGGACAGAAGAAATTTTATCAAGAAAATGGCCGCAGCATCTGCAATGATGGCTGCAACAACAATGATTCCAGGAATTATGTTTGCCTATGAACAAGAAGATTTACTTAAGAATCTTGATGGCGATATAGAATGGAAAAAAGCTCCATGTAGATTCTGTGGAGTAGGTTGTGGTGTATTAGTCGGAACTCAAAACGGAAAAGCCATTGCGGTGAAGGGTGACCCTCGTTCTACAGTGAACAAAGGGCTTTGTTGTATGAAAGGATACCATTCTATTATTTCTATGTATGGTAAAGATCGTTTGCGAAATGCTTGGGTTAGAAAGAACGGCAAACTGGTAGAAACACCTATGGAGGAAGCGCTTGATTTAGTGGCTTCTAAAATGCAAGAAACTATTGCTAACCATGGTAAAGATGCTGTTTCTATGTACGGTTCTGGACAGTGGACTATTCCGGATGGGTACGTAGCTTCTAAACTTTTTAAAGGTTGTATTGGAACGAATAACTTAGAAGCCAATGCTCGTTTATGTATGGCTAGTGCGGTTACTGGATTCTTAACTTCATTTGGTTTAGATGAACCAATGGGATGTTACGAAGATTTTGATTATGCCGATGTATTTATACTATGGGGTAACAATATGGCAGAAATGCATCCCGTATTATTTTCCAGATTATTAGATCGTAAAATGAAAGATGGTGCCACTATCGTTGATTTTGCTACGCGTACAACTAGAACGAGTAGAGCATCTGATAAATCCATTTTATTTAAACCTAATACAGATTTAGCCGTAGCCAATTCTATTTGTTATGAAATTATTGCGAATGGTTGGATGAATAAATCATTTGTGGAAGACCATGTAAATTTCTTGAGCGGTAAAACCAATATGGGATATGGCTTGGAAGAGAAGTACAAGTTTAAGGATGAGGCTACAAAAATTGATTTTGAACAATACAAAGCATTCCTACAAGATTATACACCAGAGAAAGTATCCAAAATTTCAGGGGTATCTGTAAAAGATATTAAATACATGGCCTCACTTTACGGAAACGCCAATAAAAAGGTGGTTTCTCTTTGGTGTATGGGAATGAATCAACATACCCGTGGTACTTGGATTAACAACTTAGTTTACAATATTCATCTATTGGTTGGTAAAATTTCAAGCCCGGGTAATTCTCCATTCTCATTAACGGGTCAACCCTCTGCATGTGGTACTGTGCGAGAAGTAGGAACGCTAACTCATAAGTTACCCCACGGAGTGGTAATGAATGAAGAACATAGAAAATTGGCCGCTGAAATTTGGGATGTTCCGGTAACTAATATTGATCCTAAACCTTCTAATCATACTGTGGCTATGTTTAGAGCTTTGGATAGAGGCGATATTAAATTTATGTGGATTCAAGTAACGAACCCAATGATTACCATGCCACATTTAAATAGATATAGAGATGGGGCTTTAAAAGAAGATCGTTTTGTAGTCGTATCTGATATTTACCCAACTCCAACTACCGAAATAGCAGATGTTATTTTACCATCCGCCATGTGGATTGAAAGAGAAGGTCTTTATGGTAATTCGGAAAGAAGAACCCAATATTTTGAACAAATGGTTCAAGCTCCAGGCGAGTCTATGAGTGATACCGTTCAAATTATGGAAGTGGCTAAGAGAATGGGCTTTGAAAAGCAGTTTTATTATAAAGATGAAACCCATATTGAAGAAATTTACAACGAATACAGACGTCATCATGATGGCAAAAAACATAATATGGCTCCTTTAGAGGTTTTAAAATCTCAACCAGGTGCAATGTGGCCCTTTGTTGACGGACAAGAAACAAAGTGGAGGTACAATACCAAGTATGATCCGGCTTGTGCTAATTATGATCCAAAGGGTGCAGAAGATTTTGATTTTTATGGTAAACCTGAAGGAAGAGCTATTATTTGGCAACGTCCTTACGAACCAGCTCCTGAAGAGCCAGATCAAGAGTATCCATTTTGGTTAAATACGGGTAGGGTAGTTGAACATTGGCATACAGGGTCTATGACACGTAGAATTCCAGTTCTTCATAAAGCAATGCCAAAAGCGTATGCAGAGATTAATCCTGCCGATGCTAAACGTATGGGTGTTAGAGATGGGGATTCTGTAAGGTTAACTTCTAGAAGAGGAACCATTGTATTGGATGCTATGATTAACGGTAGGGGTAATCCGCCAGAAGGAATGGTGTTTGTTCCGTTTTTTGATGAAGACTTAAAAATTAATGAGCTCACATTAGATGCTTATTGTCCAATATCAAAGCAGCCAGATTACAAGAAATGTGCTATTAAAGTAGAAAAAGCTTAAAACTCACACTATGAAAAGGATTATTATTCTTTTGTTGTTCTTTCTGCTAGTGGCAGGAGGATTTATGATTGTATCAAAGTCAATTGATAGTGCAGGTTCTGTTGCAGTTGTAAATTATTCAGAATTTTCTAGTATTCCTGTTCCTACTGAAAAGTGGAGTAGTGAGCACTGGAATGCTGCTGGATACTATCAAAATACGTTTGAAGAATGGGTGCCCGAGAAAACCTTAGAAGAGTATTATTCTCATCGGGCGTATTACGGAGCTCCTCCTTTTATTCCTCATGAAATTCAAGATGAAATGACTTTGGGCGGTAAAGACTGTTTAAAGTGCCATCAAAATGGCGGATATGTGAATGAATTTGATGCTTTTGCACCGGTGGTTCCTCATCCCGAAAAAATAAATTGTAGACAGTGCCATGCTGCGGTAAACACAGAAACGTTATTTCGTCCAACCAACTGGGAAGAAGATAAGAGGTTACCGGTTAGTATTCATAACCACGCATTACCAGGAAGTCCGCCAACCATTCCGCATGACCTAGATATGCGAAAAGATTGTTTATCCTGTCATGCTGGCCCATCAGCACCAGATGCTATTAGAGTAACGCATCCAGAGCGAGTGAATTGTCGTCAGTGCCATGCACTTAACGATCAGGCTAAGGAAATTAAAGATTTTTACAAAGAATTAAAGTAATTATGAAAACCTGGATATCGTCTATAATTATCATAGTAGCAGTTCTTTTAGCGGGTTCTCTACTTAGTACCATGATTATGAATAATCACCATGGTGATCATCATAGCATTTTTAGCACTATTGAGTCTAAACCGTATCATGAAGATTCTGTTTTTGTGAGCTCAGTGACTCATTTACCTCAACTAGATACCGTTAGTGTTTACGCTGAAGGTCGTCATTTTGCGGTTACAAATCGTGAAAATCAAATAACATCATTTAAGTGTAGTGAATGTCATAATGTGCCTTTAGCCCAATTATTGGCAACAAAACCTAAAATGGGAGAGAAATCTCATTGGAATATTGAAATTAAACATGCTTCAAAAAATGTAATGAATTGTACTACCTGTCATAGCGAGGGTAATATGGATAAGTTGCACTCTATTACTAACGAGCCCATTTCGTTTAATAACTCCTATCAATTATGTGCTCAGTGTCATCAAACTCAATATAAAGATTGGGTAGGTGGAGCGCATGGAAAAAGAATTGGTGGATGGGCCAAACCGGTGGTGAAAAATACGTGTGTGGATTGTCATGATCCGCATGGACCAAGTTTCCCGCATAAGTTTCCAAGTAGAATAAATACACGCATGATGGAGCAGCGTGCAAAAAAGTAGATCAACATGATAATAGATAGCATAAAAAAACTTCAAAATTTGTTTAATAATGGGGCGGAGGCTGAAAAACCTGCATCTGATGGAATTAAACAAGTTTTTGAAAAACCAATGGATAGAAGATCCAGTTTAAAGTCGTTAGCAGGTGGATTTGTAGCTTCAGCCGCATTATCTGGTGCAGGATGCTCAGATAATAAATGGCAAGAGTACTTTAAAGGTAATTATAAGGTGATGACCGATGAGGAGCGTAAAGCGACCATTGATCGCTTAACTCAAAATTATGCGGAACGTACAGGGCATAAATTGAATATTAGCGATAAAAAGCCTAATGAAAACACCTTGTTTGGATACGCTTTTAACGTAAGTAAATGTAAGGGTTATGGCGATTGTATTACGGCTTGTGTAGAGGAGAATAATCAGGACAGAGACACCCAGATGCAATATATCCGTATTCACGAAATGGATAAGAAAAACGGAATTAATTTTGAAATGGCCGATGATACTTTTACCCATGAAGTTCCTGCAGATGGCCATTTTTACTTGGGTACACAATGTTTTCATTGCGATAATCCTCCTTGTGTAAAAGTTTGTCCGGTAGAAGCAACCTGGCAAGAAACAGATGGCATTGTGGTTATTGATTACGATTGGTGCGTAGGTTGCCGTTATTGCTTAGCCGCTTGTCCTTATGATGGAAGAAGGTTTAACTGGAAGCAACCAACTGTACCTGAGCCTGAGGTAAACAAAGAGCAACATTACTTGGGTAATAGGTTACGTAAAAAAGGGGTAATGGAAAAATGTACATTCTGTGTGCAAAGATCCAGAGAAGGTAAAAATCCAGCTTGTGTGGAAGCTTGCCCAACGGGTGCAAGAACTTTTGGAAATATATTAGATCCTGAAAGTGACATCCGTTACATCTTAGAAAACAAAAAAGTATTCCGTTTAAAAGAGGATTTAGGTACAGAGCCTAAATTTTGGTATTATATGGATTAATTATTGACGAAAAATTATTGAAAATGGGATTTTTAAAAATTAGCGCTTCTTTTTTGAGTGATGGCTTTAAATTCGTCACACATGGTCCAACGGCTTATCATGTTTGGATGACCGTTTTAACGGCAATTATGCTGGTGGGTACTGGAGCATATTATGTTCAAATTGATCAAGGATTAATTGTAACCGGAATGAGCGACAATGTGGGTTGGGGTTTGTATATATCTAACTTTACTTTCTTGGTTGGTGTAGCGGCAGCAGCAGTGATGCTAGTGTTGCCCACTTATGTATTAAAGGATGTTGATTTTGCCAATGCGGTATTAATTGGTGAAGGATTAGCCGTAGCTGCTTTGATTATGTGTATGGCCTTTGTTACCGTTGATATGGGAGGACCCGCTAATTTATGGCACATGATTCCAGGTATTGGGACTCTTAACTGGCCTAACTCTATGCTAAGTTGGGATGTGTTGGTTTTGTTAGGATATTTGATTATTAATTTATCTATTCCTGCGTATATTTTGTATTGTAAATACAAAGGCGAAAAACCTAAAAAATCTATTTATGTACCCGGAGTATTTCTGTCTGTATTTTGGGCGGTAGGAATTCACATGGTTACTGCGTTCTTATATCAAGGTTTAATGGCGCGTCCTTTTTGGAATAACGCATTGTTAGGACCTCGTTTTTTAGCTTCGGCATTTGCTGCAGGTCCGGCTTTAATTATTCTAATTCTAAGTTTAATTAGAAAGTGGACGGAATACGAAATAACTCAAAAAACCATAAATAAAATCTCTATGGTTGTTACCGTTGCGGCTCAGGTGAATTTAATCATGCTGATTTCAGAATTATTTAAAGAGTTTTATTTCCCTACGCATCATAGTATTAGTGCGCAGTACTTGTTTTTTGGCCTAGAAGGGCACAATGCCTTAGTACCATGGATTTGGACAGGGATTTTATTAAACGTTGTAGCTACTGGTATTTTAACTGTAAATAAGCTTCATGCTAAATATTTAAATATTGCATGCGTGATGTTGTTTATTGGAATTTGGGTAGAGAAAGGTTTTGGACTAATTGTACCGGGCTTCATTCCGGGGCAGTGGGGTAAAATTGTTGAATACACTCCATCTATTATTGAAATAGCCATTACAATAGCTATTTGGGCTTTAGGAGCAATGATATTTACGGTGTTGGCGCGAGTAGGTATTGGAGTAGAGCTCGGAAAAATTAAATACAAAAAAGATTAAAAAATGCATATAATAAAAAAAGCCGGTTAAGAAATTAGCCGGTTTTTTTATGCTTGATTTTCTGTGTTAGAATAATTGATAAGCTCGTGTATAGATAATAGTTCCACAAAGCTTTGAAGCATCCCTTTCTGAATCATTCTTTTAGAAAGATAATCCTTTAGCTTGGCTTCATTTTGATACGAATGATAATTAGAATCGTTCTCAATTTCGCGGGTGACTTCACCCAACTTTGAGTTTTCATCTGTTAGTTTATGGATGAGGTTTTGCAATTTCATAATGTCCTGTTTTAGTTTTAGTTAGAAGGTGGTAAAATTTGCGGCTTATAAATATAAGTAATTTATACATTTGAATAGAAGTTGTTTACAATATTCTATTCTTCTGAAAAAGAATGAAATTAAAATTGGGTGTTTAGATGTATTTTTGAAATCTAATTTTTAGTTCCATATCAGTGGCAAAATCAAATAGGGAGAAAAACACAAAGAATAAGTCCAAACATTCTAAGTTAATGGATCAAAAAAAGAATAAACTTCGTAAATCCAAAGAAAGTCGCGCACAAAAGCTGAAGGAACTTAAAGAAAAAATTAAGATTCAAAATTCGCTAAATAATAAAGAATCAATAGGATAATGACTTTGGTTTTCAGTTGTTTTAGAATTATCTAAAAAAACTATTTTATTCATCAAATAACCAAAAAGAAACCCTAATTTTGATGCGAATTTTTGAATTGAAATAAACCAAAGATGAACATCCCAGAAATTGAACTCCCCCGAATTGTTGTGATTGGTAGTGGGTTTGCAGGCCTAAGATTTTGTAAAAAAATAGACGGATCCAAGTACCAAGTGGTGCTGCTAGATAAGAATAACTATCATACTTTTCAGCCCTTACTTTACCAAGTGGCAAGTAGCGGTTTAGAACCTGATTCTATTGTATATCCCATTCGAAAAATATTTAAAGGAAAAAAGAATTTTTATTTCCGAATGGCCGAAACCATTAAAATTGATTCTGAGAAAAACACCATTGAAACCACTATTGGAGGTTTAAAGTTTGACAAATTGGTAATAGCTACTGGGGCCACGTCTAATTACTTTGGTATGGCAAACATTGAGAAGTATGCCATGCCTATGAAAAGCCTTTCTGAGGCATTAGATTTAAGGTCATTAATTATTCAAAACTTTGAAGAGGCATTGAATACTTCAGACCTAAAAGAGCGCGAAAGATTAATGAATTTTGTAATTGTAGGAGCAGGAGCTACTGGAGTAGAAGTGGCCGGTGCTTTAGCAGAACTCAAATCGCAGGTACTGCCAGCAGATTACCCAGACCTGGATATTCGTAGAATGCAAATTCATGTTTTAGAAGCAGGTCCTAAGGTGTTGGGTAATATGAGTGAGCATGCTTCCCAAAAATCAGAACAATACCTTAAAAACAGAGGTATTAATATTTGGTTAAACACTTTAGTAAAAGATTTCGATGGTAAAACAGTTACATCAAATAAGCAAAATTTTGAAACCAACACCCTCATTTGGGCTGCGGGTATTAGTGGTCAATCACCTAAAGGTTTAAATGTAGAAAAGTCAAGAGCAAGCAGGCTAATTACTGATGAAACCAATTTAGTAAAAGGTACCATTAATATATTTGCCATTGGAGATATCGCACAAATTCAATCGGAATCCACACCAAACGGGCATGCAATGTTAGCTTCGGTAGCCGAACAACAAGGGGCTTTTTTAGCTAAAAACTTTAACAGAGTGGCAAAAGGAAAGGAAATGGAGCCATTTGTTTACAATGATAAAGGTACCATGGCTACCATAGGTAGGAATAAAGCCGTGGTAGACTTAAGTTTTATAAAATTTGGTGGTTTTATTGGATGGCTCACTTGGATGTTTGTTCACTTAATGTTATTAGTTGATTTTAGAAGCAGACTGGTTGTTTTTATTAATTGGGTTTGGAGTTATGTTTTTTACGATAAAGGCACTCGAATTATTATGCGTAAAGTGGGAAAACCTAAAAGTTAAAGGGGTAATTTTAGCTTTCTATATTTTTAAAAGAATAAATGGTTCCAATCATTTATTCTTTAAATAACACCAAATTGTTACTTTTCCAACTTAATTATTAATGACTAGCATGAAAACATTTATTCCACTTTTATCCATTATTTTTTTAATAGGATGTGCCTCTGTAGAATCAACTGAAAACGAAGCTCCTGTTGCTCAGGAAAACAATAGTGCCAAGCGCCCCGAATTAAGCTTAGATTCCAAAATATTTTTTGGTAACCGATTGTTTTCAGAGAAAACCTGTATCACTTGTCATTTGGTAGATAAAAAGAAAGTAGGGCCATCTGTGGTTGACATTGTAAGGGTTTATAAAGAAAATAACGCAAGCATTGAAGATTTCTTGAAAGGAAATTCTAAACCTATAGTAGAAACGGATAGTAGCCAAGTAGCTATTATGCAAGCTAATATTGATGGTTTTTTAAAGAAAGTTACCGATGAAGAAATAAATGCCATTTCTACCTATATGCTGCACGTAGATGAGTTAAATTCCCCTAAATAATAATGGTTGTTTTACGGTGATCTATTGCTAAAAATGTTTTAAATATTGGGTACAAAAAAATGGCATTAATGACTAAGCAAGTTACATTGGTTTTTACCCTTTTTTTGTCCTCGTTTGTAGCAAACGCTCAAATAATTGAGGATAGCCTAATAATAAATTACATGAATTCCAATCAGATACCTGGTTTGGTGTTGGGAATTCAAAAAGGTGATTCGCCCATTTCAATTTCGGCTTATGGCTTGGCCGATGTACAAAATAGTGCCCCTGTCGAAAACTTGACCAACTTTGAACTAGCTTCCCTAAGTAAACAATTTACGGCTGCGGCTATTTTAAAACTTCAAGAAGAAGGTAAATTAACGGTAGAGGATGAGTTAGTTCATCATTTCCCAAATGCACCAAATCATTGGAATGGAATAAAAATAAAGCATTTGTTGTGGCATACATCTGGTCTGCCCGGAATGTTCCCACATGATAATTTTGAGCAGTTGTCGTTTACGGGGTACGCACAAATGGAAGCGAGGTTAATGGATGAGATGATGCAAACAAATTTGGTGAGTAAAGAAATTTCCATAAAGTCTATTCTTACAGATTCCCTAGATTTTAAACCCGGTACCAACTACAACTACAGTGATGTTGGTTATTTGCTTTTAGGAATTGTAATTGACAATATTACCGGAAGTTACCATAACTATATGACCAATGAAATATTTGTAGCCAATGGTTTAAATAATACTTATTTGTTAAATCAAGAAAAAGTGGTTGCAAATCAGGCGCGCGGATATTCTTTAAAAAATGGTGAGCTGATTAACATTATGAGAACTTGGGATTTTGAAATCCCATCATATTTCGGGGTATTTTCAAATGCTGAAGATTTATTAAAATGGAGTAGAATACTGGATACCAATAATTTTTTAAATGACCAGAGTAAGTCTTTCTTGTTTTCTAAAGGTCAACTTACCCAGGGCGCTACTATTGAGTATGGGGCAGGATGGGAAATAAATCAAGTAAATGGGCTGAAAATTATTAGTCATAATGGAGTTACCGGTACACGAATGATAAAGATTCCAACGAAAAACTTAACAGTAGTAATGTTATCTAACTTAGGTTACAATGGCAACGATATGGTGGATCCGTGGAGTTTAACCAATATTGTTTTACCTCAATTGGGAGTAGAAACAACCATTAATAAAAACCACATTACAAGTAGCCATCAAAAGGTGGCTAAGTTTAACAAAAAAGCATTCCATAAAATTGCGGGTAATTACAAAACCAAAGAGGGAATAGAAGCGCGAATATTTTTGAAAGATTCCACTCCTTTTTTTGAAGGCAATCAAGCAATTAATGAAATAGCATTCTTAGAAAACGGAACTTGGTTGGTGTTAGGTCTAACCTACGAATATGTATTGTCGTACAACTCTCAAAAGCAAGAATTAACCTCTAACTATGGGCGTGTATTTATTAAAGAATAAATGCCAAATTAAAAGTTTATTAAAAACGTATCCGGTATAAAAACATAGGATAAAAACCCGTTTGGTATTTAGTGCTTAGCCCTTGTGTTCTTGGGTTGTAAGATTGAGAATAGATGTTCTGAGAATTTGTGAGATTTTGCAAATCTATAGCCCATTCTTGTGAGTATTTTTTGCCATTCATTTTGAAACCAATTCTAAGGTCGGTTCTAAAGTAATTATCATATTTATTTTCATAGGCATTTTCCCAATCATAAACTGTTTTGTTTTCCTGTTTAGACTCTTCAAGGTTAATGGGAACGTATCTTTTACCACCAGCATAAACCACACGCGCATCTGCTGTTATAGAATACTGTTTACTAAACTCATATTCATAACCTCCTAAAACGGTAGAGGCAAAGTTTCCGTTAAATGCGGTGTTACGGGTTAAATTGTCGTAATCTGCGTACTTAGATTCAAATAAAGAGAGGGTAGCTAAAAAATAGTAGTTGTTTTTTAAAAACTTTTCTAACGAAAACTCAATACCATAATTTTCTCCGGTACCCGAGTTTTCTAAGTCAGAAGGGTAAACCCCGGTAAAACTGTCGCCAGTATTAATCATTGAAAACTCCGGTAGATTTCCGGTAACCGGAATGTTGAATAAATATTGGTAATAACTCTCTACTTTTAGTCGAGCAGAATTTTTGATTTTTAAATCATAACCCAAAACAATTTGTTGAGATTTTGAAAGCTCCATATCTTTATTGGTTTGTTGAAACGACCCATCTGGTTGTTGATCTTGTAAGAAATAGTAAAAACGGGGCTGGGTTTGCGAATGTTTACCATAAGCCAAGCTAAACGATTGCGTGTTATTCAGTTTATATTTTATTCCTAATCTAGGCTCTATAGATAATTCTTTCCCCTTAAAGTCGTATTGAAAGTATATACCCGGATTAATAACCAGTTTAGGAGATGCTAAGTACTGCCATTGAAAGAAAATACGAGGTACATTTATTATTCCTTCAGCGCCATAATTACTTATAAACCAGCTAGAATCATTATTGTTTTGTAATATAGAGTCATGGTAGTTAATGTCGTAAAAGTCGAAATTTCCACCTAATACAAAATTATTTCTAGCATTTATTTTATGCCGCAAACTAGTGGCAAAAGCAAATTTTGTCTCTTCCGAAAACTGCTCGTAATATTTATAGTTTGAATTTGGAATAATATTTCCGTTCGTATCAAAAAGAAGAGAATCTATGTAGGTCGTGTTTTTGGTGTTAGTTACAGAAACGTTGGTTTGCAATCGGGTGTTTTGAGAAAAATAGTAAATATTGCTCAACCCAATAAACCGCATTTTTGATCCAAAATCCACATCTGCACCCGCTAAATCGAAACCACTATCTTCACCTGAGTTTTCTGTTGCCGTTTCACTATCGTGTAGTTCAATATAACTATCACCAAGCATGGTAAGTAAACTAAATTTACCAAGTTTTTTTGTGGGTAAATCAATTTTTGCAGTAAAATCTTGATATTGAGGAATAGAGGTTCCAGTACCAAAATTAAACCCCATTTTATTCATCAAACCTAAGGTAGAGTAGCGGTAATTAACCATGTAAGATGAATTACTTTTTTTGCTAATCGGACCTTCAGCTCCAAGTTCAAATCCGTTAAAACCAATTTGTCCTAAAAACTCATGTTTATTAGTGTTTCCAGAGCGCATTTTTAAATCAAACACCCCCGACATTGCATTGCCATATTCGGCAGGAAAAGCGCCTGTAAAAAAATCAGAATTGGTAAGTAAATTGTTGTTCAACATACTCACAGGTCCTCCAGTAGTTCCCATTGCTCCAAAATGATTAGGATTAGGAATTTCAAACCCATCTAATCGCCATAGTAACCCAATAGGGGAGTTACCTCTAATAATTATATCATTTCTAGAATCGTTTACCATAGATACCCCCGCAAAATTTGAAGCCATTCTTGAAGGGTCGCCTAAACTACCTGCAAAACGCTCGGTTTCTTCTATTGAAAAAGTACGGGCGCTTGCGGTAGCCATGCTATTTATGGCCTCTTCTTTATTATGTTTATTGGTTACCACAAATTCCTCCATTTCAAAAGCAATTTCTTTTAGTTCTGCGGTAATAAATAATTCTTTACCGGCAACCACAGGAATATTGTATTTGATAAGCTTTTCAAACCCAATAAACGAAAACTCTAAGTTTACCCGGCCTATGGGCACATCGTTTAATTCAAAATTACCATCAATATCTGTGGTAGCTCCTATTATTGGATTAGATCCCAGCACAATTACTGTAGCGCCTGGTAACCCAAATTGTGAAACATTATCTATCACATTACCACTTATTGTTTGGGTAACATTTTCTTCTGGTTGAGCAAAAACTAAAAAAGGTAAAAGCAACCATGTAACGAGTAAAAATTTTTTCATGTTTCTAAATTTGAAGCAAATTAAACCCTAACAAAAAGACTATGAAAAGGAAAATTTTGTATTTATTTTAATTGGTAACATATTATGACCAACGGGATAATTGGGACGAATAGAAAGGCGAATGTGATAAATTGGCCGAACCTAATTTCTAGGAGTGAGCATTTCTTTCGGGAAACTTCTTGATACTGGAATAGAGAATGTTAGATTTTTTAAGGAAACATTTAAATTTCTTGCATTTCCTGTGATGCTTTCTATTTGCCTTAGGTTTATTAAAAGGAGCATATTGTCCATTTTAAGTTTGATCATATTTGAGGATTTGAACTATTGGTAAAAACATATATCTGTAAAATTAATCCTTGAAATAAAGAAATTTCTAAAAAGAAACCACACCAAAATCCTTCTGTTTCTTTATATTCGATGGCTATGAAATGTTCGGTATATATAGCCACTAGCGTGGATGGATTTATTGCAAAAAAGGATGGAAGTGTAGATTGGTTACATATAGCCGGAAACCCGGAAGCTGAAATGGGCGAAAATGCCGATATGGGCATGAATGCTTTTATGGCTTCTATAGACTGTATGGTGATGGGGCGTAAGACTATGGATATTATTGCCAGTATGAATCTAACCCCTGAACAATGGTTTTATGGTGATATTAAAATCAAGGTTTTGAGCAATAGTGTAAAGGAGCCACCGGCTAGTTTAAAAGGTAAAGTAGAGATGTACTCGGGTGGCATTTTAGAATTGATATCCGAATTAGAAAGCCAAGGATACAAGCATGCGTACATTGATGGCGGAACCACCATTAGAACTTTTTTAGATTTAAAACTCATTAATGAAATGACTTTAACTCGAGTTCCAACTATTCTTGGTGAAGGCATTCCCTTATTCGGTGAATCAAAGTATACCATTAAATTAGAGCAAGCAAAAGCTACCGCTTTTCCAAACGATTTTGTACAGATAAACTACCAAGTGAGTTACGA
>JBMYWA010000005.1:0-54239 GCA_049606935.1 Salibacteraceae bacterium | reverse complement strand
TGAAAGTACCCACGCCAGAAACCGAAGGGTTAAAGGTGCCGTTAGTAACTCCAATACCACTATAAATACCTCCGCTTGGCGTTCCTGAACTTAATTTAATTGGGGGCGCATCCGCACAGACGCTTGCGAAAACAGGAAGGTTAACTACAGGCGTATCTTGAACTGTAATTGTTTGAAAAGAGGTGTCATTTCCACATTGATTGGAATTAATATAGGATAATGTATGGCTACCTATTCCACTTACCATAGGATCAAATTGAGCGTTTACAACTCCAATTCCACTATAAACCCCTCCAGAAGGTTGTCCTTCTGTTAAAGAATACATGCCGTTATTTATGCATAAATCAGCAATAACAGAAAATGTGGATGTTTGGAATGTATCTACTTGAATATTTTGTGTAGTGGAGGAAGTACACCCATTTACATCGGAAAAGGTATAGGTTATTGAGTTCAACCCTCCATTTGTTAGCGCAGGGTCAAATTGGTTTCCAGTAACTCCAGGGCCTGTAAAAGTTCCCCCTAGTGGAAAGGCAATATTTAGCGGAATTGGATTGGAATTAAAGCAAATACTAGACGGAATAGAAAAGAATATAGTGGGAGCTGGCTGGATATAAATATTTGAAATGGAAGAATCTGCACAACCACCATTGGAGTATTTATACATAATAGTGGTATTGCCAATACCAGCTAAAGCCGGGTTAAAAATTGAATCAGAAATCACTCCATTTCCCGAGTAAATACCACCTAGAGGAGTACCTCCTTGCAGCGTAATTGGTGAAGCAGAACTACAAATGGTATCTACCAATGTTAAACCAACATTAGGAAGGGAGTCTACGTTTACTGGAATAACTCTGGAAGTATCAGCACAACCGCTTCCGTTCACAATAACTTGATAATTACCAGAATTATTAATAGATAAATCTCTATAAATTTCTCCAGCTAGAATAACACTATCTCGTAACCATTGGAAAGTGGAAGGCGCGTTAGGTGCCGCAATTATTCTTACAGATTCACCTAAACAAAGGTTGGTATCTCCAGAGAAATTAATGGGTGTTTGATTACTGCCGCAATCGCCTATTTTAAATAACAAAGAAGAAGTTTGACTGTTAGGGCTGGATTGAAAAGTAGATCCGAATTGCGATAAACCTTGATATGTTGATATTGCATACGCATTTGAAGAATTACTTGAGGTAATTCCCAAACCAAAATCAGCATTAGCCCCACCCCCGGTTTGAAACCAATTAATGGCGTAGCTAGAATCAATGGATACCAATAATAAGTCTGATGAACCTTGAGAGTAGCGTAAGTTTCCATTTATTTCAACACTATCTGTAAACGACCCCAGGATTAACAAATCATTTTTATTGTTTTCGGTAATGCTTTGAACATCCGTACTATTAGAAACAAAGCTATTCATATCAACTAGCCCTCCTGATGAATTTAATTTTCCATAAAACCACTCAAAATCAAAAAATGATGCGGTAGCAAAATTTTGTCCTAAAAAGCTGAAGTTTCCTCTATAACTACCCGCAAACCATAACTCATTGGTTTTGGAAATTTCAATCCGAACACGATAGTTTCCAAAAGTTCCGGAACTAGCAGTAGAATTCTTTAACCAATCGCAATTTGAACCGGTGTATTTAGCAATAACAAAAGCGAAACTTGAATTAGGATTAGAAAATGTTTTGTTGTTTGCACCAAAATTATAGCCAGCGCTAAAGGTCCCAGACAGGTAATAGGAACTATCATTAATTGCTTCAAGTCCAGAAATTTCAGTCGAAATGGTGTTTGTTGTAGAAATTGCCGTATCCAACAATAATAACTGTCCATTCAAATTAAACTTAGAAATGAAAATATTACTAGTGGGTGTTTGGTTAGATTGCAAAACTTTAAGAGTAGAATTGGTTACCCTTATTTCCTGAAATAAACTACCTAAAACATAAATACTACTGTCGGCAATAGAAATTTGTTGCAGTACATTACTGGATAACGGATTGGTTGGATTGTAAAACCCTTCGATCCAACTAGGTACACCCAATGAATCTAATTTTACAATAAATCCTTCTGTGTTAAACAAAGAAGTAGATGTATTTTGAGTATTTAAAGTTAAAGTTCCCCAATTGGTTGAATTAACAAAAGATCCAATAATATAAATATTTCCATGATCATCAATATCTAATCCATCAATGCCTTCGCTGTTACTTACAGACCCACCGTTAATAGCCCATTTTAAAACCCCAGTAGTGTCATAATTCGCAACATATATACTGGTAATGTTATTTTGATTGGTTAAAACAGTTGAACCAAAGTTGATTGAATTTTGAAACAGTCCAGCAACAATAACGTTATTGCCATTTGCCTTAACAAATTGACCTTGACTATTAAAGCTTGAAGGAGTGAATGTCTTCATCCAGTTATACTTTTGGGTATAAGCTGAATTTGAAATCAATAATAATCCTAGAAAAAAATAAATAAATGATGCTCTCACAAGAATTGAATTTTTAATTCCATTTTCATAAAGACACCCAAACAGTGATAATGGTTGTTTAGAGAATCATAAAATATGGATTCTAATTCAAAGTTAGAATAGGTCAAGTATTACAGAATGTTAAAGAGTACATTAATTTATTATAGTATCTAAACAATATGTAATAACCATTAATAAAAGTTATTGATTTTTTGAGTTCTAACCTTAAGCTGCCTTTATGGATTAATTTGTATTAATACTATCTAATATTTCAATTTCGTTTTAGATGATGCAAATGATGAATTGAAAATGTATTGGAAAGAAATTTCTTGGTTAGGAAAGAATTTATTGTTTATTAGACGTGGTAAATGGCGAGGAATTAATGTGAATGATTATGCTAGAATCTGTTGGAATAGAGGTTTATTTTAACGAAAGTTCATATTCTGATTTGCCGCTGGTAGTTAAATATGGGTATATTAAAATTAATAAACCATTTACTTGGTTTTTAATAAATTGGGAGTCGTAATTATTTGAGTATAAACGAGAAGAGTATAGCCAAGTATTTCCTTGTTGAACCAACCTTTCGGCTAAATAATCTGACTCTAATTTAAAACTAAAAGGTTTCATTAATTGCTGTTCTTGCAATTGCTTGAAAAGAAGTTTACTGCCGTCAATTCTACTTTGGTAAACCGCTTGGAAATGAGATTTCACCTTATCATTTATTGCAATTAAATTGTATAAATCCGTCCAGAAAAAAGTATAATCCACCATTCTTTGCATACTTTTTTCCATTTCAATTTTAATATTGGAAATACTGACTTCCATTTGCGGTTGTTTTTCTAGACGCGTGTCAAATTCTGATACCATTTCAAAATACAAATCCACAAAAATATCTTCTCTTTTTTTGTAGTGATAATTAAGGTTTCCAGAGCTCATTTTTAATTCTTTAGCAATCATTCTAATGGTTACTTGGGCATAACCAAATTGATTGAATAATTGTCTGGAAGTATTTAAAATTAATTTCTTTTTTACACTCATTAGTAAACTTGTCCTAATTATTAGTAAATTTGTCCTAAAAATACAAAATGCAATCATTATACAAGTCTGAAAAGGGTAAAAAAGAAATTCTAGCCTTATATGAGAAAAAGCTCGTTGAATTAAACCTTTCATCTGATAGTTTGAATGTGTCCACCACCTATGGTAATACACATGTTATAAGAGTTGGTGAAAATTCAAAGCCTCCATTGCTATTAATTCATGGAAGTAATGGTTGCGCACCCATTGCCTTAGAAACATACCCACATTTAACGGAAAAATATCAAGTTTTTGCCATCGATGTTTTGGCTCAACCAAATAAAAGTGAAGAAACCAGATTAAGTATGAAAGACAACAGTTACGGAGATTGGGTGTTTCAAATTTTGGACGTATTACAGTTAGAAAATGTTACTATGGTTGGGTTTTCATTTGGCGGGTTAATAATATTGAAGACGCTATTGTTTAACGAATCTAAAATTAAGGAAGTATTCTTGTCTGCACCAGCTTTCCTTGTGAATGGAAATCCAATAAAAGCCCTTTTCAAGGTTTTTATACCCATGAAACGTTTTATGAAGGGACAAAACCCTAAGTTTTTAAAAAAGTTTCTTGCTGAACTGTTTACAGATGAGGACGAGTTTGCATTAAAATACTTGGCCAAAGTCTTCGTTCATTTTAATATGGATTTCACACCCGTTCCAATAATTAAAAACAAAGAAGCGCAGTCAATTACCACTCCCATAACTTTGATTGCTGCTAAAAATGACCTCATGTTTCCAGGTGAAAAAATGGTTAAAAGGGCGAAGAAAATTTTTCCATCTCTAAAAAATTCAGTTTTATTACCTAACTCCAAACATGTACAAGGCAAAAGAGATAATGAGTTAATTGAAGGGTTAATTCTCAACTAGACCTAAAACAAAAAGCCCCTTACCAAAATGGTAAGGGGCTTTTTAAAGAATTATGAAATAAGCTTAGTTAGCTACTTCCATAGTTTTTTCCATAGCCTTAGTTGGTTCAGCTTGAACAGACTTGATTGCACTTGAAGTACGAACTAATTCCATTTCTTGAATTAAGTTTTTTGCACCTGCGTATTTATCAACAATAAACAATACGTATCGGATGTCAACAACAATTGTTCTTTGAATATTTTGCTCAAAGAAAATGTCACCACTCATTGCTTCCCAGTTTCCATCAAAAGCGGCTCCAATAAGCTCTCCCTTGGCGTTAATTACCGGAGAACCAGAGTTACCACCTGTAATATCATTATTGGTAAGGAAACAAACAGGCATAGTTCCATCAGCATTCGCATAAGCACCGTAGTTTTTATCGTTGTATAAATCAACTAATTTTTGAGGAACCACAAATTCAGGATTGTTGTTATCCATTTTTTCCATCACTCCTTTAAGAGTTGATTTATAGTCGTAAGAAACTGCATCATAAGGAGCGTATGGTAATACTTTACCGTATGTTAAACGCATTGTTGAGTTAGCATTAGGCGCATATTTAGTTTCTGGATTCATTTTACGAACGCCAGCCACAAATAATCTATTTCCTTTCTTTAAATCAGCATAACTAGCAGCATATTCACCGCCCATTGATTCTCTATACTTAGCTATTAAAGCACCCATTAATTTCCTAGCCGGATCTTTTTGTAAAGTTTTTAATTGCTTTGAACTTACAAAGAATTCATCCATTTTTTCTTGCGAAGCAAAAATTGATTTCTCAAATAACCCTTCAGCCATTTTTGTAAAATCTCCTTTGTTTTTTGAAACTAAATCAATGAAATACTGTGGTTGTTGGTCTTTTGGTACATCGTTGTAGTACATTTCCAACATAGCCGCAGTTACTTCTTTATCTGTGGCTAAATCGTAATCTTTAAAATGTGAAGCACTACGCTTTTTCATGCTCTGAATAAGTTTATCCACTTTGGTTGGATCAGGTTCACCCATGGTTAAGGCTTTTTCTAATCCATTAGCACGATAAGAAAATAATAGAATTTCAGAACCCACAACAGCTTCGTTGAAATAGGTAGAAGCCATAACATATGGTGTTTGCGCTTTATATGCTTTTTCAATTAAACTAAGAGCTTCTCCATATTTTGCGGTATTTGCTTCAGAGGAGTTAGCAAATTTTGCAAAGTCGGCTTCAATAGCTTGTTTCTTTTCAAAAACATGGTTTTTCTTTAATTGAGCAGATTGTCCAATAAAGTATTTCCAGTAATTAGAAACTCTAGCATATTTTGAAGCATACTTAATACGAGTAGCCGCATCTTTGTCCATGTGTTTTTTATAGATGTCTAATTTCTTACCTCTAATTTTTACACGAGCTGGTTGTTCCATATCTACCGCTTGTTGCACCCCCCAAGAGGTTAAATAACGATCAGTTGATCCGGGGTAACCCATTACCATTGCGTAATCGTTTTCTTTCACACCATCCATAGAAATAGGAAGGCTATGTTTTGGTACCAATGGTTTGTTATCTGCTGAGTAATTGGCAGGCTTTCCATCTTGTCCAGTATAGATTCTTAGAATCGAGAAATCACCGGTATGACGAGGCCACATCCAGTTATCTGTGTCGCCACCATATTTACCTACACTTGAAGGAGGAGCTCCAACCAAGCGTACATCAGTATAAGTAGTGTAAACAAAAAGGTAAAATTCGTTTCCTTCGTAAAATGACTTTACATCGGCATTAAACCCGGTGTCTTTTGTTGCCGCATTTTCAATTGAATCTGCTAAATGAGCAATAACTTTGTTACGTTCTTGGTCAGACATTTCATCCGTTAATTGACCATTGATTACTTCAGAAACGTCTTCCATTCTTTCTAAGAACGAGGCAGTCATTCCTTTGGCTTGCAATTCTTGGTCTTTACTATAAGCCCAAAAACCATCGGTTAAATAATCATGTTCAGGAGTAGAGTTTTGTTGAATGGCTCCAAAAGCACAATGGTGATTAGTTAACGTTAAACCTTCTTTAGAAATAATTTCGGCAGTACAGCTACCACCACTAAGCATAACAATAGCATCTTTCAAACTGCTATGGTTTACACTGTAAATTTCTTCGGCTGTTAATTTCAAGCCTTCTTTTTGCATATCAGCGTAATTTAAACGGCCAATAAACATTGGTAACCACATTCCTTCATCGGCTTTTACTCCAAACGGAGCCACCATCAAGAATGCAAGGACAATAATTGAGATTCTTTTCATGTTTGTTTTTTTAATTACAGTTGCAAGGGTACACAAAAAAAGTTGATTTTAAAGTGACTTTTATTTGTATGGAAATGGCATGTGATAAACGGATATATGTAGATTTTAACTTGTATTGTATTTAGGCAAGTGCTAGTGACCTATTCAATTTGGTTATGAATACTGGATTAGAATGGTTATCATTGTTTGTACTCAAATTTGAACACATGAATAAATTAAAAAAAGCAAATAGAATGTTATGGTTATTTGGGTTTTTTAAAATTCCATTAATTGGTTTTGTAAGTCCTAAAGTGATTGAATTTGATGAAAACCGAATGGTGGTCCGTATCAAATTGGGTAGAAAAACAAAGAACCATTTAGGCTCTATGTATTTTGGAGCATTGTCTATTGGTGCTGATTTAGCAGGTGCCTTTCAAGCATTCAGCATTGCTGATGAAAAGAAACGTAAAATATCTTTAGCCTTTAAAGATTTTCAAGCCAATTTTATTAAAAGGCCAGAGGGCCATGTTTACTTTATCTCTGAAGCGGGTGAGCAAATTGCATCTTTAATGGATGAAACTATTAAAACAAAAGAACGAGTAACTCAACCCATTAAAGTGAATGCCTATACGGGATACCCAAATAATATAGAGCTTGTGGCTGAGTTTACACTTGGACTCTCTGTAAAAGACAAAGGATGATGAATGATGAATCGGGCTATATTTTAGCGCTTGACCAAGGTACTACCAGTTCTAGATCATTGGTTTTTGATGAAGAGTTTGAGATGGTGACCAATTCTCAGCAAGAATTTAAACAGATTTACCCCCAAAATGGATGGGTGGAACATGACCCTGAAACAATTTGGAAATCGCAATTAACCACTGCAAAAGTTGTTTTGGAGAACTTGAATCAATCCAATAAAAAAATTTCAGGTATTGGAATTACTAACCAAAGAGAAACTACTATTGTTTGGAATAAAACTACGGGTAAGCCCGTATATAATGCTATTGTTTGGCAGGATAGAAGAACACATCCTTATTGTGATGGCTTAATAAATGGCGGGCATAATGAAATGGTTCAATCTAAAACAGGGTTGTTAATTGATGCCTATTTTTCAGCTTCAAAAGTAAAATGGATACTAGATAATGTTCCAGGAGCGCAAAAAAGCGCAGATCAAAATGAGTTGTTGTTTGGTACTGTAGATACTTGGTTAATTTGGAGATTAACAAATGGGAAGCAGCATATTACGGATGTGAGTAATGCGAGTCGTACCATGCTGTTTAATATTCATACTTTATCTTGGGACCAAGAACTTTTAAAACTATTTAATATTCCAAAAAGTATGTTACCCACTGTGGTGAATACCTGTGGATATTTTGGAGTGACCGATAAAGAAATTTTCGGACAAGAAATTCCTATTACTGGTATTATGGGTGATCAACAAGCCGCTCTTTTTGGTCAAATGTGTGTTAAAAAAGGTATGGTGAAATCTACTTATGGTACTGGATGTTTTTTGATGCTAAATACGGGTAATTCAATTATTAATTCTACGCATAAAATGCTTTCTACCATTGGATGGAAAATTAATGAAGAGATTTCTTATGCGTTAGAGGGCAGTGTTTTTATTGGTGGTGCGGTTATTCAGTGGTTGCGTGATGAAATGGAATTTTTTGTGGAGGCCAGCCATAGCGAAGATTTAGCGGAAGCTGCAAATGATAACGGTGGTATTTATTTTGTTCCAGCTCTAACGGGCTTGGGAGCCCCTTATTGGGACGCCAATGCTACTGGTGCCATTTTCGGGATTACTCGATCTACTTCAAAATCTCATTTAACCCGAGCAGCCCTTGAAAGTATATGTTACCAAGTTAACGATGTAATTCAAGCCATGAATCACGATGTTGATTTTGAAATTTCAGAGCTTC
Organism: Salibacteraceae bacterium; assembly: GCA_049606935.1. Taxonomy (GTDB): domain Bacteria; phylum Bacteroidota; class Bacteroidia; order Flavobacteriales_G; family Salibacteraceae; genus CAJXZP01. The sequence continues at coordinate 45,633 of JBMYWA010000005.1, read as the reverse complement.
GAGTTGATGGCGGAGCCGCAGCAAATTCCTTGTTGGTTCAGTTTCAGGCAGATGTTTCTAATATTTCGGTGGTGAAACCTTCTCAATTAGAAACAACGGCTTTAGGAGTGGCTTTTATGGCCAGTATTGGATTAGGAAAAAACTCTATAAAATCATTACAAAAAAGTTGGGCGTTAGATCAAACCTACCATCCTAATTTAGATAGGGATACCACAAAAAACATGCTTAATAAATGGAGCGAAGCAGTTAAAAGAAGTCTTAATTGGCCAAGTTAAATTGTTGCTTGAACCCATCATCTTAGTTATTTAACTATAGATTTTTTGCATGGTAATTTAACGAAAAATTTATGGTGTAGCCTTCATCAATAAACTACATTTGTGCGTCTTTACAGCTAATTAATTATACAGTTGTAAATAGTTAATAATCAACCAAAACCGAAAGGTAAAAGGAATAAGATGAAAAGTATTTTAAAGCAATTGTGGGAATTTTTAATTTCCATGGAATTCATGGCTTTTTTGCTATTATTATTTGCAGTATCCATTGGAGCAGCAACGTTTATTGAAAACGATTATGGAACCCCAGCTTCTAAGGCAGTGGTTTACAATGCCAAATGGTTTGAGTTAATGTTATTTTTCTTGTTTATTAATCTAATTGCAAACATTTCTAGATACAAAATGTACAAAAGGTCTAAATGGCCCATATTAATGTTTCACGTATCGTTTATGTTTATGATTGCCGGTGGCGCTGTTACCCGATACATTAGTGAAGAAGGAATACTTCATATTCGTGAAGGAAAAACAAGTAACACCGTTGTGAGCGACAAGACCTATTTTCGTTTTAAGGTAGATGATAAAAAAATGCAGTTTAGCTTTGATCAAGCTGTATTTCTTAATCCATTGTACAACCCAGGGTTTGCAAAAAGCTTCAAGTTTAATGAAACAGAAATCTCTGTAAAATTTGTTGATTATCTTCAAAATGCAGTGGATACTGTTGTACCCGACCCTAATGGGAGTCGCTATATTGAATTTGTAACTACAGATGGTAATGGTAGAAAAACAAATTATTTGAAAGAAGGAAAAACCATGCAACTTGGAATGTTACCCTTAGCTTTTGGGCAAGGGGAAGAACAGGTAGGTATGCGTGTGTTTATGGACACTAACGGACTCGCTTTTATTTCACCTTTTGAAGTTAGTTATTTAGCAATGGCAGATAGAAGTCAAGGAACCTTGGGCCCGGATACTGTTCATGCTTTTGAACCAAGAAGATTATATCAAGTAAACGGAGTAAGTATTGTTTTTAAAACCTTACACGAGAAGGTACGCAAAGATGTAACTACCAATCGAGCTGAAAATGCCGCACCAGGTTCTGATATTATGGTAGTTGATTTAGCAATTAATGGAGAGCATCAATTAGTGAACTTAAAAGGTGGCCAAGGTTTTGTTTCTGCCCCTACGAGAATTGAAACTGGAGGATTAAATTACCAATTGTCCTATGGGTCAAAGTATATTTTTCTTCCATTTTACATGCAGTTAAGAGATTTTCAATTAGATAGATACCCAGGCTCAATGAGCCCTGCATCTTATGCTAGTGAGGTTACTTTAATTGACGAAGAAGAAAATATTCAGGAGGAGCATAGAATTTACATGAACAATGTTTTAGATCACAAAGGTTACCGATTATTTCAATCGTCTTATGATCAAGATGAAGGTGGAACTGTACTTTCTGTGAATAGAGATTTTTATGGAACTTGGTTATCTTATATCGGGTACATTTTGTTAGGTATTGGAATGTTTTTCACCCTATTCATCTATGATAGTAGATTTTCAAAAATGAAAAGAACCTTAGAAAAGATTAGAAAAAAGAAAGAAGCTTTGACATCCATTATGGTTTTTCTTATTGGTTTTAGTGGTATAGCAATGGCGCAAACGGCTCCAGTTCCAACCACAATTCCTTTAGAGCAATCATTAAAGTTTGGATCTTTACAAATTCAAGATCATCAGGGTAGAATGAAACCTATGAATACCTTGAGCTCAGAGATCTTAAGAAAGGTTTCTAGAAAATCATCTTTTAACGGATTAACACCAGACCAGGTTTTACTTGGGATGCTTTATGAGCCGCAAATTTGGCAAATGGTGGACATGATTAAAGTAACCCACCCAGATTTGAAGAAGAAAATTGGAATGGACGAAAGCAAAAAAATGACTTCGTTTATGCAATTCTTTAATGAAGATTTTTCTTTTATCCTTGAACAAGATATTGCCGAAGCGAATAGAAAAAAGCCTTCTGAAAGAGGTAAATATGATAAGGATGTACTAGCCGTTGATGAGCGCGTAAATATTTGTTATATGATTTATACCGGTGAATTGGTGAAAATTTTCCCGTTACCAAATGATCCCAACAACAAATGGTATGCACCCAGAGAAGCAAGAGATGTTTTTACAGGTCAAGATTCCTTATTTACGGCCCATATTTTGAACATGTATTTTGACGGTTTAACTTCAGCAATGAAAGACGGTAATTGGGAGGACGCTAACCAAGCAATGAAAGCTATGGGTGATTACCAGCAAAAAATGGGGGAAGCCGTAGTTATTTCAGAGTCCAAGGTGAAAGCCGAAATTTTCTACAACAAGGCAAAAATTTTCAATAACCTGTTCTATTATTATTTCACAATTGGTCTGATATTTTTAATTATACTTTTTATTCAATTATTCTCTTCCAATGGAAAACTGAATGGAGTCGTAACCGGTTTTTATTGGTTAATTGTATTAGGTTTTGCAGCGCATACAGCTGGGCTTATTTTGTTATGGTACATTGCAGGGCATGCGCCTTGGAGTAATGCATACGAATCTATGATTTACATTGGCTGGGCTACAATGCTATCCGGCTTCATTTTTGGTCGAAAATCAAAAATTACTTTAGCCACAACTGCATTACTAACATCTTTTATCTTGATGGTAGCTCACCTAAATTGGTTAGACCCTGAAATTACTAATTTGGTTCCAGTTTTGAATTCATATTGGTTAATGATTCATGTGGCTATTATCACAGCTAGTTACGGATTTTTGGCATTGGGAGCGTTACTTGGATTTTTCAATCTGATTTTAATTATAACAGCTCCAAGAGGGAACAGAAAGATAGAGCTTACATTTAAAGAATTGACTACTATTAATGAAATGACTATTACTATTGGGTTGTTTATGCTAACCATTGGTACATTTCTAGGTGGTGTTTGGGCTAACGAGTCTTGGGGAAGATATTGGGGCTGGGATGCTAAAGAAACCTGGGCCCTTGCTTCGGTTTTAGTTTACAGTTTTGTTGCGCATATGCGTTTCATTCCTGGACTAAGAGGTGGCTTTGCGTACAATTTTGCAACTACGGTGTCGTTTAGTGCAATTATCATGACCTATTTTGGAGTGAATTATTATTTAAGTGGTTTACATTCATATGCGGCAGGTGATCCTGTACCTGTGCCAAATTTTGTATATTACACATTAGCCATAGTTGCCATAATTTCTATAGCTTCGTATATAAGATTCGCTAGTTTCAAAAAGGGTAGTACCGATGAAGAATAATTTCATTAAATCTGATAGTTATACAACACCTGTTGATCACCCAAGATCAATTTTAGATACTTTGAGTTTTGGGACCTCTTTATATTTCGGACCAAAATTCTTATCCATGTTATGGGGAAGTAGGAGCTTGGCTCTTCAAAATAAATTTGATACTCAAACCTGGGCAAAAAGATCAATGGACATTTTGCATTTAACCGAAGATTGTGGCGCAAAAATTCATATTGAAGGATTAGATAATATTTTGAAACCAGAAACTCCAGTGGTTTTTATTAGTAACCACATGAGTATGATGGAAAGTATGATCTTTCCCGGGTTAATTGCCAGTAAAAGAGAGGTAACCTTTGTGGTAAAGAGTAGTTTAACCAAACACACTCTTTTTGGTCCAACCATGCGGGCAAGAAAACCAATTGCGGTGGATAGAAAGGATCCAATTGCAGATTTTAAAACGGTAATGGCTGATGGAGTAGAAGCCATTAAAAACGGAACCTCAGTGGTTATTTTCCCGCAAAGTCAAAGAATGGTAGAATTTGATGCGTCTAAATTTAATACGTTAGGTATTAAGCTTGCCAAAAAGGCAAAGGCAGCTGTAATTCCGGTAGCCATTAAAACCGACTTTTGGGGTAATGGAACCTTAGCTAAAGACATTGGGGCTTTAAAGCGAAACAAACCAGTTTATATCAAATTTGGAGAACCGTTTATGATTGAAGGGCCTGGAAAGAAAGAACATCAACATGTAATTGATTTTATTCAAACCAATTTGGGAACTTGGAATACGAAATAGTAATTAGTTAAGGTATTTTACTCAATTGCTAACCTGCACTTTTTTAGCCATACATTAACTACTATGATTAAAGTTAATTTTTTTGTTGTATTCCTTTTTTTTCTTACTGGATGTAGTGAGTCCTTATACGACTTAAATGGAAAAGAACAACAAGAAGTATTAGCATCCGCCATTTCTGATGTGACCCATTCTGATACTCAAAAGCAATTAGCTGGAAACAATATAATTTGGCATTGGGAAAACAGATTTGAAAAAGAAGAGGTGTATAAAATAAAAAAATGGCTTGGTGAAATTGATAATGCTATCGTATCCTCGTTTGGTAAGTACCCTTTTGATGTTCATTTCTTTGTTCATAGAGCAAAATCTGGAAACGAACCTGTTCCTTGGGCTCATACTACTAGAGGTAAGGATCAAGGGGTACACTTTCATGTGAATACCAACTTTTCATTAGATGAGTTCCTAAATGATTGGACCGCCCAACATGAAATTAGTCATTTGTCTATTCCATTTGTGGGTAAGGAGAACTCATGGTTTTCTGAAGGGTACGCCACATATATGCAGGTCCAGGTAATGAATAAACAAGGGGTGATGACTAATGCCGAAGTAGATAAAAAGTATGCGCTAAAGTTGCTTAATTGTAAGAAGGCTTTTCAGAGTAATCTTCCGTTACCTGAAGCAGCAGATAGTTTAAAGAATGCATGGAATTACCCAGCTATGTATTGGGGAGGAGTCAGTTTTTTCTGGAAACTTAATAGAGCCTATAAAGAAAATGAAGGATATTCTTTAGTTCAAGTGATAAATCAATATGTATCGTGTTGTAGAGTGGATGATAGCTCGCCAACAGCTATTTGTAAATCATTTGATGAGGTAACTAAAACTTCTCATGCTTCTAAATTATTGTTAGATTACCAAAAGCAACCTGCTCGATTAATGTTTGAGGAGTTTTAAAAAAGAATTATGAAAAGCTTTATTATTAACCTGGTCTTTATTACCGGGTTCCTTTCTTCAAAGGCTCAAGATACCATCTTCTTAAATATAAATAGAGACACCATTACAATATATGAAGAAGTCTCAAGAATTGTGGTTCTGAATTATAACCCTGAAACACCCCAAGAGGTTACAGAATTAACATTGGATTCCAATTGTACGAAAATAGAATCTATTACCTATTTACCATTTGATGGTAAGATTAAAAACGGTCCCAAAATTAATTGGTATAATAATGGTCAAGTGCACTTTGAGTTGAATTATTCAAATAATAAAATGGACGGAATAAACCGAACCTTTTGGAGAGATGGGACATTAAAAAGAGATGATTTATTTGAAGATGGTAAATTTATTTCGGGCCATGTTTATAATAATAAAGGGGAAGAAATAGAGCATTTTGATTTTCAAGTTAATCCAACCTACAAAAGGGGGGAGTTAGCGATGTATCGATACCTAAATAAAACTGTAAGGTATCCGAATGAAGAATATAGAAAAAATATTTCGGGTAAAGTAATTGTGACCTTTGTTGTTGAAAAAGATGGCTCAATTACCAATGTTAAAGTAATTCAGGGTGTAAGCGAAGGAATAGATGCGGAAGCTATTCGAGTAATTTCAGGTATGAGAAAATGGAACCCTGGGAAACAAGATGGAGATTTGGTAAGAGTTAGATTTGCTCTCCCAATAAAATTTGAAACCAATAGGTAAAAAAAAACGCCCGATAGAGAGACTACCAGACGTTTTCAATTTATTATTCTTGATTATTAAGAATCAATATTAGCATATTTAGCGTGAGATTCAATAAACTCCCTTCTTGGTGGTACTTCATCGCCCATTAACATACTAAAAACACGATCTGCTTCAGCACCTGATTCAATGGTAACTTGACGTAAAGTTCGGTTTTCAGGATTCATGGTAGTTGCCCACAATTGTTCTGCGTTCATCTCCCCAAGACCTTTGTAACGTTGAATTCCTACACTAGATTCAGATCCTTTACCTTTCATTTCATTAACAAAGGCATCACGTTGATCATCATTCCATGCATAACGTTGATCTTGACCTTTTTTAACTAAATATAGAGGCGGAGTAGCAATGTAAATGTTACCTGCATCAATTAACTCTTTCATGTAACGGAAAAAGAAAGTTAAAATTAGAGTCTCAATATGGCTACCATCCACATCCGCATCACACATAATTACCACCTTGTGGTATCTTAATTTAGATGTATCAAGTGCTTTAGAATCTTCTTCTGTTCCTACTTTTACTCCTAAAGCAGTATAAATATTACGAATTTCTTCGTTTTCAAATATTTTATGAGATAGTGCTTTTTCTACATTCAAAATCTTACCACGTAAGGGCATAATAGCTTGGTTTTCACGGTTACGACCTTGTTTAGCCGTACCACCCGCTGAATCTCCCTCTACTAGAAAAATTTCACTTACAAATGGATCTCTTGATGCACAATCGGCTAGCTTACCCGGTAAACCAGAGCCAGACATTACGTTTTTACGTTGAACCATTTCTCTTGCCTTACGAGCAGCGTTACGCGCTTGAGCAGCTAAGATTACCTTTTGAACAATTGTCTTGGCGTCTTTCGGGTTTTCTTCCAAATAATTAGAAAGCATTTCTGAAACAGCCTGAGATACAGGAGCTGTTACTTCACGGTTACCTAATTTGGTTTTAGTTTGCCCTTCAAATTGAGGTTCTCCAACTTTAACTGATATTACAGCAGTTAACCCCTCACGGAAATCGTCACCAGCAATATCAAATTTGAGTTTGGAAAGTAGCCCCGACTCCTCAGCATATTTCTTCAAAGTACCGGTAAGACCTCTTCTAAAACCTTGTAGGTGAGTACCACCTTCATGAGTGTTAATGTTGTTTACATATGCATGAAGGTTTTCAGAGTAAGAAGTGTTATAAACCAATGCCACTTCTACTGGAATACCACTTTTTTCACCGTCCATGTAAATGACATCCTCGATTAACTGCTCGCGATTAGAATCTAGGAAAGTAACAAACTCTTTTAACCCACCTTCTGAAAAGAAAGTGCTTGAAATGAAATTACCTTCTTCATCTTTTTCACGTTTGTCCGTAATGTTAATGGTTATTCCTTTATTTAGATAAGCCAATTCACGTAATCTGTTTTCTAGCGTTTCGAAGTTGTAAATACGATCTTCAAAAATTTCAGCATCAGGCTTAAATGTTACCGTGGTACCAGAGTGATCAGTTGTTCCAATTTCCCTCACATCATATTGAGGAATACCTTTTGAATATTCTTGCTCAAATATTTTCCCATCTCTATGTACTTCTGCTTTTAAAGCAATAGATAATGCATTCACACAAGAAACACCAACACCGTGCAATCCACCAGAAACCTTGTAAGTATCTTTATCAAATTTACCACCTGCGTGAAGAACCGTCATTACTACTTCTAGTGCTGATCTTTTTTCCTTTTCATGATAACCTGTTGGAATACCACGTCCGTTATCGGTAACAGAGATAGAATTGTCTTCTTCTATAAAAACACTAATGGTGTCACAATGACCAGCTAATGCCTCATCAATAGAGTTGTCAACCACCTCATAAACCAAGTGGTGAAGCCCTCGTACACCCACGTCACCAATGTACATGGCAGGCCTTTTTCTAACGGCCTCAAGTCCTTCTAAAACCTGAATGTTATTTGCTGAATAATTTGCTTTTGGATCTTTATTTTCGTCACTCATAAGAGATATGATTTTGTCTAATTTTTAGCCCATTTTTCGAGCCAAACACAAAGATAATGTTAGGAGTTTCATAGGCTATTTTTAGGGGGGTGAAAATGTTGCACTTTTCCACATTTTATTAACATTTTCAAGGGGTTTTGTTGGAGGTTTTTAACCTCATATTTTTACGGATATTTATTATGATTTGATTTTCAATAGAATTCAAATTTAGGGCATAAAAAAAGGGAATCAATAATGATTCCCTTTTTCAGTTTGTTGCCAATAATTACTTTGCCCAAAAGGCAATGGTAACCCCACCTAAAACATTAATACCTTGAACTCGGTAATTACCCCAAATTTCATAATTCTGAGATAGAATATTATTTACATCTAAAAAGGCAGATACTTTCTTAGTGAATCGATATTCTAAGCCGATGTTAAAGTCAATTATTGGATCAATTTTACGTCCATACACCCCAAAAGCTAATTCCTCCTGAGAAGTATCACTTGTTTTTACATATTTGCTATTCATGTAGGTAATGCTCGACTTAACTAATATTTTTTCTTGTAGATTATAGTTTAAAGTGATGTCGGTGGTAAAGTCGGGTAAATTCCAAGCCTTAACTTCTCTTTGAGTTTCATATAAATTGTAATTTAACCTCCATAAAACATTCCATTTCGTACTCCGCTGGTATCCAATTTGAGAAGAAAAATGAGCTACATTCACGGTGTCATAAACAGGCATGAACACATTTTCGTAATACGGTTGTGTCAGATCTCTTGGTGTAAGATCGCTTGTATACAATACCATATCCTTTACAGCCTTGTAACCCCCAGAAACATTGTAGGATAGGTTAGAACTTATTAGACCTCTAACCCCTACATAAACATCATAAGCAGTTCTGGTTGTTTTTAATTCGGAGTATTCAAACAAGAATGGGTTTTCTTGACGTAAAGAGTTAAAAGAATTTCGTTTAGCACCACCAGTTACACCCATGTATGGAACCACTAGATTGCCAACAACGTTATACTTAAACTCTGCTTTTGGGAAGAAATAAAAACGAGTGTCATTACCATCTTCCAAGGCCATTTTAAATCCTGCGTTTAAATGCCATTTTTCTCCCTTAAACTCAATGGCTATGCTTGGTTTTACTAATAAGTTTGGCTTATAATCAAAGAATTCGTTACCTGTATTTAATTTATTGTAATCCACATCTAAAAACAAATAGGCTTTCTCTTTGCCATAAAACTTAGAGAATTGAGAGGTCATTAAAAAGTTGTTTTCAGTGGTGCTATAAGGTTTGACCGCAAGATTATGATACTTGAAATTCACTATGTAATTTAATTCGTTCGAATCAGAAATAAAACTTCTAATACCAGCACGGCCTTCATACAATTCATAAGTTTGTTTACTATCTGGTATGACTAAATTTTCATCAACCGCTTTAGGAACTCCATATTTGTTGATTTGTTCTCGATCAAAAATAAAACCGGCATTAATAGCATGTCTTTTCAACATTTTTTTACCGTATAGATCTACATTCTGCTTACTGAAATAGCTTTCGGGAGCATCTGGAACCCCACCATTAGAGCCTAAATGATGAACATCTAACCCCCATTGAAAATCTCTAGATCGTAGACTATTAATATGTAACTCACCATAATTATTCAAATAACTGCCCATTCCTGCTTTTAAATACGCTCGATGAAGAGTAGTTAAAGGTTCGCCTTTAATTTTTACGGCATCAATAGTGTCAGGAGTGAATTCATAGGATTGATTTTGAGGCATCAATTCATATTTGAAATCAGGTTTGGCCTTTTCTACAGTATTAATCATTGGTTGATGATTAATTTTTTTGGCATCCTTAATAACAGGCTCAAACTCCCTAACAATAACAACTGTTTCGCTGGTCAAAGAGTCCTTATTTGTAGATGTTTCTTGCCCAATTGCTGGTGAAAGAATACTAGTTAATCCTACGACTAGTGTGCTTGCTAAAATTGTGATTTGCTTACTCATTGTCTTCAGGATTTTGAGGTTCAACATTTTCTTCATCTTCCAACTCTTCTTCCTCGTTTTCAAAAAGGTCATCGGTATTATTGTTGTTGCTATTGTCTAAGTCGTTAATATCGACTTCCTCCTCTTCGGTATCGGGAGGATTATTAAATCCACTATTTTCAAGTTCAACTAAAGTTTCTAACTTGGTTTTTGCCGAATTCAAAATTTCTTCATTACCCGAATAATTTGCAATTATACTTTCTAGAGTAGTTCTTGCTTGGAAGTAATCTTGCTCTATTACATAAATGTCTGACAGTAAAACCAACCCCTTGGCTAACCACTCCGGGTAGGTTGGAGTGTGCTGAGCTAACTCAAAAATCACTGTTTCGCTAGAATCTAATTGTTCTTGGTAATACAGCATTTCAGCAATTCTATATAGAGACTCAGCCGATTTTTCTTCCTGAGAATTGGTAACTACATCGGTATAAAACGCAAAGGCTTTAGCAGTGTCATTTGTTAAACGGTAAGCATTAGCCATCATAAACTTAATGTGGCTTTCACGTTGCAAATCATCGGTAGAGTCGTTTAATAAAAAGGTCCCCTCTTGAATCACTACATTGTGAGAATCAATTTTTGCGGCACTTTTAAATGACCACCAATACACATCATTTAATTCATCTGCATTTACCGTGGTTGCTTTTAACTTATTGAAATAGGCAAGGGCAAACCCAAATTGCTTTTGCTTATAACTTAGCTCTGCGGCTCTTTTTAAAGAAGGATTGTAAAACAATTCATCATGGGTAACTACATTGTAAGCGTAATTAGGTAAGGCATTTTCAAAGTCTCCTTTTCTGTATTGAGCTTCAGCTAAATAGTAATGCGCACGATTTGCAAAAATTGGGTGTGAAAATTTACCTAGGTATTTCTCAAAAAGAGGAATGGCTTTATCCATGTCGTTATCCATGTAAAAGTCTTCGGCCGATGCATAAGATAAAGAGTCTAAAGCGCCATTGGAAATATCCATAAAGTCTAAAGTGGCTATGTATGCTTCGTATTCATCAATATTTCCAGTAGCTTTATAAATGGTTTGAATTCTATCTAACGAACTTTTAGATTCGGAATAACTAGGATATTCAGATACTACCTGTTTGAATACCGCTAAGGCTTGTTCATTTTTATTATCGTTATAGTTAATTAACCCTTTGTTTTCTAGCGACTTTTTTCGGTACAAACTATTAGAATCACCATTAATTACTAACTCAAACTTGGCAAGGGCTTCTTCGTTTTTACCTTCATCCATATAGTTTTTACCTAACGTGTATAGAGCGCCACTCACATACGTGGATTTAGGGAAGTCTATCAAAAGTTTTTCTAAACTCGCATTTTGTAAGTTCTCCTTTTTCATTAACCCTTGAGCTAAGGCGTATTGAAAAAGAGCGTAATCTGCATTTCTGCCACCCTCTACAAAAGCTAATTTGTAATACTCTTCTGATAGTAAATAACCTTTTGAAATGAAATAACTATCTCCGGTTCTTAACAAAGCGTCATGTCTTCTGGTAGGACTAGCATCTTTATAGGTTAGGTACTTTCTGAACCATTTTGCCGCATTTGCATAATCTTTATCTTGGTAATAGGCATAACCAAGAGAATAGTTGGCAATTTTAAACTCGGGTAAAATAAAGGCTCTAGGCTCAAAAATAAACTTGTTATACTCTGGAATAGCTTCTTTATATTTTTTCTGTCGGTACAAGGCTTCGGCTACCCAATAGGAAGCTTGGGCATTTAAGTCCTTGTTCTCCGCATTTTCTTGCGATACTTTAAAAGAGGATATGGCATTGTTATAATCGCCATTTTGAAATTGTTCAACTGCAAGATTAAACTGTAGTTTTTGATAGACTTCTTTTAGCCTAGGGTCTAATGATTTTGTTTTTTCTAAAGATGCTAAGGCCGCTCTATAGTTATTAGTTGATAAATAGATGTTAACTAAATATTCAAAAGCTTCATCTTTTTTAAATGCGTCTGGATATTTTTCCAAATACAAGATGAATGCATCAATAGCTTCGGTATAAGGGTCATAAAATGTTTCGTAAGAAAGCTTTGCATAGTTGAGTAAGGACTCTTGAGCAATTACTTCACTATATTCCATTTTTGAAGCTTTCAAAAAAGCGTTTCTTGCATATGGTTTGTTTTCCATATTCAAATAACAATTCGCCAGATTGTAAATAGCTTTTTGCGAAAGCTGATCATCTGATGCACTTATTCTGGAGAAATATTTAACAGCACTCTCGTATTCTTGATTTTGCATTTGTGCAAAAGCCAATTGAAAGTACTCTTCGCGTGTAGGTTGTTCGCCTTCCTTTACATAAAACTGCAAGTAAGGAATTGCGTTTGTATATTCTTTTTTATTGAAATAAGCATCTCCAACCAATTTCGATATTTCAGGTTTTCTTTTGGTTTTGGCGTTATCCAAAAGAGGTGTTGCGTAGGCTATAAGTGTATCGTACTTTTCTTGTTTGTAATAAATCTGTGTAACATAGTAAGGAATGATGACTCCAAACTTTTTATCGCTTCTTATTTTGTCAAAGCCCTGAATGGCAGATTCATAATTACCTTCTAGATAAGAAATATGTGCGTAATAATAATTAGCGGGCACATAATATGGAGATGGTACATCAATTAATTCATGAAAATAGGGTGATGCTTGTTTTAGTTTATCTAATCGAAAGAAAGAATAACCCAATCGGAAATTGTATTCATATAATTCTGAATTGGAAAACTCAAAAGCATCTGTTTTACCAAACCAATAAATTACATTTTCCCATTTTCTTTTACGGTAGTTATATTTTCCAAGTTGAAAGTAAGCACTTTTTACTTTCGGGCTTTCTGGGTAGGTAGAAACAAATTCTTTTAGTTGAAATTCGGCATCTTTATTAAACAGGTTTAATGCGCACAAAGCTTTGTAATATGTGGCATTAACGTATACTTCAGAATTTTGGTCGTTAATTTCTAACCTTGTTTTTTCAAATGAACGAATGGCTGCACTATATTTTTCTTTCTGATAAAGCTCAATTCCTTCATTGTAAGAACGAAGATTTGTAGTGTACACATGCGTTTCCTGAGCTTTTAGGTTTGTGGCTATTCCTATAAACTGAATCAGAAGAAGTGCTATTATTATTTTTCTCAAACCGCTTTTGTTTTGCTTATTATAACAAGTAAAAGTACTTTCTATTGCTTGGTAGGGCTGGAATATTTAATGGTAGTTATTAACGCAAGTATGTTAAATTAGAATGGGGGTTAATTATGAAATACCCTATTTAAAATCATAGACTATATAAACAAAAAACTAAATTTGTGTAAAACGAATTTTAACTATGTCAGATCACGTAATTGAACTTAAAGGTGCTAATATTTATCAAGATAAAACATTGATTTTATCAGATGTGAATATTCAAATTGATAAGGGTCAGTTTTTCTATTTGGTAGGACATACCGGAAGCGGAAAAAGTTCTTTGCTAAAAACTCTTTATGCGGAATTGCCGCTAGTAGAGGGTACCGGAAATGTAGCTGGGTTTAAATTGAAAAAACTGAAAAGCAGCAAAGTTCCGTTTTTACGAAGAAAATTAGGGATCGTTTTTCAAGACTTTCAGTTATTATCGGATCGAACAGTATCAGATAATATGATTTTTGTAATGAAGGCTACTGGTTGGTCTAATAAGCAAGAAATGAAAGATCGAGTAGACTTTTTACTAGAAAAAGTGGGCTTATCAGATAAACAATCTAAAATGCCGCACGAATTATCTGGAGGCGAACAACAAAGAGTTTCTATAGCTCGCGCATTGATTAATAGCCCGGATATAATTTTAGCTGATGAGCCAACCGGTAATTTGGACTCTGAAACAACAGACCGTATTATTCACTTGCTATCAGATATTAGTATGGGAGGCACGGCTATTTTGATGGCTACTCATGATAAAACTATAATGGAGAAGTATAAATCAAAAACTATCCGTTGTCATGAGGGAAAGGTAACGGTAGAGTAGTATGGTATCTATTCTAATTCCAGTATTTGGTGAATCTGTTGATGCACAACTAGCAAACTTAGCTAGCGAAATAAAGGTATTAGATTATCCGGTAGAGGTTATTGTTTGCGATGACGCCAGCCCAAAACCTTTACAACCTGCGTATTCTGATTATAAAGGGATGGAATTTCGTTTTATTCAACTGCCAGAAAACCTAGGACGGTCTAGAATTCGAAATTTTTTAGGTAAGGAAGCAAAATTTGAACAGTTAATTTTTATTGATGCAGATTGCCAACCTATTCATTCTAAATTTATTAATACCTATCAATTAAATTTTAAACCTGATGTAGTACTTGTAGGCGGACAATTATTTGCAGAAGAAGAGCCTAGTCGTATTGATCAAAAATTGAGATGGTTTTACGGTACTAAAGTAGAAGCTAGACCCTTAATTGAAAGGGTAAAAGCTCCCTATAAGTCTTTCATGGCAAATAACTTTTCCATTTCTAAATCTATGTTATCTAAATACCCTTTTGATGAAAATCACACAGGTTATGGACATGAGGATACTCTATTTGGGTTTCAATTAAGAAAGGAAAATGTTAATGTAGTTCATATCAAAAACCCGGTGAGGCATTTGGGTTATGAAACAAATAAGGAATTTTTAGATAAAACAATTGAAGGTGTTCATAATTTGGTACGCCTTTACTTAGAGGGCAAAATTGATAATCATGTTCGTTTAATAAAAATGTATGAGTCGTTAAGGTTAACCGGATTTGTTGGCCTAACTCGATCTATAATGAAAAAACGAAGAGAAAGATATTATCAAGAGCTACTCAATGGCTCGGGTAAACTGCGAAAATTTTCGTTATTCAAAATGAGTGAGTTTATGATTGAGTTGCAAAACCAGAAAGATCTGATTAAATAGAAATCAGTCTTCAATTTTTTCTTTCTTCCAATCTTTATACGCGTTTAAGTCTTTATTAACTAGGGTTAAAGCAAACGAAAAAACTGTTACATCATCAATATAGCCTATAAATGGAATGTAATCAGGTGATAGGTCCATTGGGTTAAGCACATAAAGTAATGAAAACACTATTGCAGTCATAGCGTACCAAGGAATATTGGTGTAATCTTTCTTCCAAAAGTCCTTAATTAACGAGAGCATAATCTTGCCTTCTGCTAAATATTTTTCAAATCTGCCGTTTTTCTGAAATTTTGACCAAATTTTATCCGATTCCAAAACCACTTTTTCAACATCTTCGTCCGTTACTTTTTTTGCGTTTTCTGCAATAAATTCTTCATTTATTTCCTGTTTTTTTCTGTTTTTGCGCTTAAAAATGCCCATTTAGTCAAAAATTGATGGTTTTTGTAATTTTAAATATACGTTTTTTTTAGGAATAAGTTTCGTTCATTTTCTTGTTGTTTGTAGTTGTAAAACAGGCTGTTAGGTTAAGGTGTGAACGTTGGTAAAAAAACTACTCTGATTTTTTATAGTAATCACTTTTATTCGCACCCAGAAACAAGACTAGCAATTCCAGAAATATAGTTCTGGATAAAATTAAAAAATGAAAAAAATAATTATTTCTGGGATGTTACTATTAAGCATCTCTCAAATCAAGGCTCAAGAAAAATCGATTAGTTTGGATTCTGTTCAGGTAACCGCAAACAGAACTAAACAGAACATTACCGAAACCGGTAAAAACGTTCAGGTAATTACTTCAAAAGAAATTCAGGCGTTACCGGTAAACAACACCGATGAATTATTGAGGATACTTCCGGGCATTGAAATTCAGTCTAGAGGTGGTTTTGGTGTTCAAAGTGACATGACACTTAGAGGGTCTACCTACAACCAGGTATTAATTTTGGTAGATGGAGTTCGTGTAAACGATCCATTGACGGGACACTTTAATGGGTATGTTCCTGTAGTTCTTAATGAAATAGAAAGAGTGGAAATTACAAAGGGAACGGCATCCTCTATTTACGGTGCTGATGCCGTTGGAGGTGTTATTAATTTTATCACTAAAAACGAGCCATCTAAATCTGACTTAAATGTGGTTGCATCCGTAAAGGCAGGTTCTTATGGATATCAAGGTTCAGACCTTGCAGTTTTAGGGAAACAGAAAAAATGGCGTTTTTCGGTGGGTGTAAAAGCTCAAAAATCGGATGGAGAACAATATCTTAATCCAAATTTGGCAACAGTTGCTTCGGCACCAGAAAATAAAAACACATGGTTTGAAACATCTACCTATGTGGCAAACATTGGAAGAGAATTGGGTGAAAACTGGAAATTCAACCTTCGTAGTTCATATGATCAAAGAAGTTTTGCCGCTCAATACTTTTACACCTCTAGTGTTTATGATGAATCCGTAGAAAATACTTCTGTGTTTTTTAATGATTTAAAACTTTCAGGAAAGAATGGAAACTTTACTACAGATGTTGATTTGGCCTACCGGGTAAGCACAGACGAGTTTATTTTTAATCCATTATTTGCAAAAAACGATCACGAAACTAGATTTGGTTTGTTTCAGCTTAATCAAGCCTACAAAAGAAATGAAAAACACACCTTTGTTTACGGTACTCAAATAGATTTTAGATCAATTGAAAGTTCTGATCGAGGTGATCATGAAAATTTTCATTTAGGAGTTTACGGACAATGGGTTGGGAAAATGACAAAAAATTTAACCACTACACTTAGTTTAAGAGGTGATTATGATGACAATTATGACTTTGAAGTTAGTCCTCAATTAAATCTTTCTTATATCTATAAAAAGTTTGTTTTTAGAGGAGGTGTTGGTCGAGGCATAAGAGCAGCTGATTACACGGAAAGATATGTGTCAAATAACTTGCCTGCATTATCTCCTGGAAGAAACTTAGGAAATCCAGATTTAGTTGCAGAAACATCATTTAGCTATGAAGTTGGTTTTGATTATTATGTGATGGATGGCTTGAAATTTGTCGCAACAGGTTTTTATCGTGCTTCTGATAATCTGATTGATTATGTGCCTACACCAGGAAGTGAGATAACAAATGTACCTGTTACTTTGGTGCCAAATAGCGAATATTTTTATGCTAAGAATCTAACAGCTATTAATACGGCTGGGATAGAGTTAGAAATGTGGTTTGCGAAGCGGTTAAACGAGAATAGTAAGTTAAGTGTGAACTTAGGGTACACCTTTTTAGATTCCCAAAACCCAGATGGAGAAATTTCTAAATATGTATCTTCTCATGCAAACCATTTAGTTAATGGAAATATTGCTTATTCCATTTCTAAATTTGACTTGGGAGTAACTGGTTTATTTAAGGATAGAGAAGAAGCATACTCAGAAGCTATTGGTGTTGAACTAAAGCCTCAATACTTGGTTATGAATGCAAACTTAGGTTACCGATTATTGGATAACAGAATGACTATTAAAGCAGAGGTAATTAATATTGGAGATGAACAATACAGCGACATCCTTGGCGCTAAAATGCCAGGAAGATGGTATATGCTAGGGGCGTCTTTAAACTTATAAGTCTGAATAATAAAAAAAAAGCCGGTTAAGTAATTAACCGGCTTTTTTTGTTTTTTTAATAGTCTAATGACGAAAAGTCAATGTGATAGCCTGAAAACTTTCTAATATTCAGAACTTCTCCACCTTCAAATAATAGGTATTGAGCTCTTATTCCTATTAAGGTCCCGCTTATTTCGGGAGTTTTATCAAAGTTTAAACTCTTAATTTTCTCCGGGTATTCATCCACCGGAAAATTTAATTCAACAACCTCAGAATCTGTAAGTGCATATTTTGATAGATTGTCAGGAAAAAGCTGAATGGCTTTATCTCTAAGTTCAATTAAGTTAACCGAAGTGTCTCTAACATCTTTGAGCATATCTCTCCATGGAGTTTTGTCTCCCATGTGATTTTTTAAACTAACTTCAATTAAACCTGCTTCTTGTCGGTTTTGGGTTTCTGCAATTTTTAGGGCTTTCCAAGCTCCTTGATCTATCCATCTAGTAGGTATTTGGTCATGCCTAGTTACCCCAACTTTAACTTTTGAGGTTAAGGCCAAATACACATAATGCTTTTGTAAATGGTGTTTTTTTTCCCATTCTGGATCTCTTCCTTTTCCAAGATGGGCTTCGCATAACTCGGGTCTAATAATACACTCCGCATTCATAGGAGAGTTAATGAAACAGGAATAACAAAAACCTTGTCCGAAAGCTTTTTTTGTCACCTTTCCGCAAGAAACGCAATTAATAACCCCATTAAACACTAAGGATATTTCTGTTCCTATGTAATCATTTAATTCAATTTCTTGGCCTCCTAAAAATAGAGAATATTCAATTTCGCTACCCAAAGAGGTTTTCATTTTAGAAAGGTTTCCCGAAGCTTCCATTATTGCAATTTTTTTGAAATTGATTTTGGAACCCCATCCTTGTGAATCATGATTCCAATGGTTTTCATGGCCATATACGGCTTTGAAACATATACGAAACCTTCAAAAGCTCTATGATCTCCCCAAGAGTTTTTTACTAAATAGTAATCGTTTCCATTTTGATCAATAGCAGTACCCACAATATGCATTAGGTGGTCATCTGTGGTTAAATAGTTTTCAAACAATTCTTGTCGGTACTCCTGGGTAGGTGTAACTTCCTTACCTGGAATTTTGAATAAATTATTTTTTTCTTCTTCTGTCATGTCTTTTAATGGCGTTTCCGGCATAATGGCAATACCCTTTTTTCGTGACCATGTTTTTTCACTAACATCTGCATCCCAAGCTATTGAAAAACCATTGGCTAGCGCTTCATCTATAATGGTCATTAAATCAGCCAGAGGTACATTATTGAAAGCTCCATTTGACCAATTATCAGGCACTTGTAAAATATATGGCTTGTAAAATTCAACGTGGCTAAATGAAGTAAATGTGATGTAATTATCAGCATCAATTTCTAAATACTCTGCGAA
Organism: Salibacteraceae bacterium; assembly: GCA_049606935.1. Lineage (GTDB taxonomy): Bacteria > Bacteroidota > Bacteroidia > Flavobacteriales_G > Salibacteraceae > CAJXZP01. The sequence goes on along the minus strand of JBMYWA010000005.1, from coordinate 26,636 downwards.
TGAAACAGGAGTGAATTTCTTGCCTTCAAAATCAAATTCGGTAGGAGGAACTCCCATGTAATTATTTAAGGTGCCTTCAATGTTACCCATCCACGCTTTTGAAACTGGTTTACGCACACCAACGATTGTTTTAAGGGTAGACTCTAGTACAGCAGCCATTTCTTGATGGTCATGTAATCCCGGGCTATAAGCATCTCCTGAGTATGCTGATTCGGGAACCAATCCGTATTTCTCGATAGATTGCATTACATCGTGACTCAGACCACCTTCGCCAAATTGAGACCTTCCTTGGCGTAAATAATAATTAGTAGCCTTTTCAACGTAATTCATTCGTACATTGTACATTTCAGAAAGGTCAATTTCTGGTTTACCCATCCTTATTAACTCACTCTCTATAAAGGAAGTCGTACAATAACTCCAGCAGGTGCCGGTTCGTTGTTGGTTTTTAATGGGAGTAGACTCAATGACTACTTTATTAGTGAATAAATACTCTTCAGGAGCTTTTTTATCTTGAGAATATCCTAAAAATGCTGATGTAATTAGTAATCCAGATAGTATGGTTTTCATATTGATTTGATTCATTTTAAATTGTTTTGTTTGAACATTTTTGGATAGATAAAGAATCCAAGAGTTCCATTATTTTTTAATTCACTCCAAGACTTTATGTCAAATAGGATACAAGCAATTCCACAAGTAGGAATGTTTTCAAAATGCTCATTGGCTAAATAATTTACCACTTGAGTTACCCCTGGGTTATGGGCTACTAGCATTAGTTCATCAACCGTGTCATCTGTTTCTTTTACATGGTTTATTATGGTTTTGGGTGAGGATAAATAAAGCTTTTTGGAAAACTCAATTTGCGTATCTGAAAGACCAAAAACTTCGTTCATTAATTTTGCTGTTTTAACGGTTCTTTTTGCAGCGCTAGATAGAATACGGTCAATTTTCACTCCTCTAGATACCAGTTTCCCAGCCATAAAGGGAGTATTTAGCTTGCCTCTTTTTTTAAGACCTCTGTCAAAATCATCCTTTCCTTCGGCCCAAGAAGATTTTGCGTGTCTTACAATAAATAATTTCTTCATTATTTCAGTTGGTGTATCACAAAGAACGTTATTTTTATTGGGAGTAAAAAGGATTAAAACACATGAAAACTTAGGAATGAATATTAATGTTTCCTGCCGTTTAGTCATATCATTTTGTTTGGCTTAATTTTAGACACCCGCAGTTAGCTAATTAATTATATGTCTGATAAATCACTCAATCAAAATTCATTAAAAAATAGTGTGGTAATTCCATTAGTAATGGTACTGATTATGTGGGCAGTTTTTGGTTGGGAGTACTTTCAAAACATTAGTCTTAATTCATATGGAATCTTACCTCGAGATTTTAAAGGGCTTAGAGGAATTATTTTTTCTCCTTTTCTTCATGGAGATTTAAATCACATCATTAATAATTCATACCCAATTATAATCTTGGGTACTGCCATTTTTTTCTTTTACAAGAAATCTGCTAAATCCGTAGTTCTTTATAGCATAGCCATGACTGGGCTTTGGGTTTGGGCATTTGCAAGGCCCTCATTTCATATAGGGGCTTCTGGTTTAATATATGCCTGGGGAGGTTTCCTCTTTTTAAGTGGAGTGCTAAATAAAAATAGTAGAATGATGGGGTTATCATTGCTAGTGGTCTTTTTGTACGGCTCATTAGTTTGGGGTGTGTTGCCATTAGAAGATGGCATTTCCTGGGAGTCTCATTTATTGGGGGCAATAGCCGGTTTTATTTTGGCCTATGTATTTAGAAGGGAAGGGCCGCAAAGAAAAGTTTTTAAGTGGGAAGAAGATGAAGATGAATATGAAATTGAATTCTGGAATATGACGCAAGCTGAAATAAACCAATATTACCTAAATAAAATGCAAGAAAAAACCTCAAGCCACCGACTTGAGGTTCCATTTAAATATGTTTACAAACCAGATCCTGAGATTAAGGATTAATGATTTAGCATTACTGGCATCACTAGCATTAACACTTCCTCGTTATCGTCACCACCTTCCGGAACTAATAAACCTGCTCTATTAGGTTCAGATAGTAATAGTTGAACTTGTTCGCTAGTAAGGTTGTTTAACATTTCAATTAGGAATCTTGAATTGAAACCTATTTCAATATCTTCACCAGCGTATTGACAGGTTAGCCTTTCTTTTGCTTCGTTAGAATAATCTAAATCTTCTGCAGAAATATTTAATTCGCTACCCGATATTTTTAATCTTACTTGATGAGTTGTTTTATTTGAAAAAATCGAAACACGTTTCACAGAAGCTAAAAAGCTTTTACGATCTATAGTTAAAACGTTATTGTTTTCCTTAGGAATAACTGCTTCGTAGTTCGGGTAAGTGCCATCAATTAAACGGCAAATAAGTTGAATGTTATTAAATTCAAAATAAGCATTCATGTTATTGTACTGAACCTTTACTTCGGTATCTCCACCGTCAAGAATACCTTTAAGTAATGTTAACGGTTTTTTGGGCATAATGAAAGATGCAGCTTTGTCTGCTTTTACATCCAACCTTCTGTATCTAACTAATTTATGCGCATCTGTTGAAACGAATGTTAGGTTTTCTTCATTAAGCTCAAACATTACACCCGACATTACAGGTCGTAATTCATCGTTTCCGGTAGCAAAAAGCGTTTTATTAATGGCTGTACCTAAAGCATCAGAAGTTATGGTTAATTCCGAAGCTTTTTCAATACTTGGAATTCTAGGGAATTCTTCACCGTTAAAACCAGTAAGTTTAAACTTACCGTTTGACGATGCCATTTCAATTCCAAAAGAAGAATCGTCTACTGTAAATGTTAAAGGCTCGTCTGCAAATGTTTTCAAAGTGTCAAGAATAAAACGAGCAGGTATTGCAACGGTACCATCTTTATCTGCATTGTTTAACTCTATTTGGGTAGTCATGGTTGTTTCTAGGTCACTAGCCGAGACTACTAAATTATTCCCATCAATTTTGAATAAGAAATTGTCGAGAATTGGAAGAGTATTATTGGTGTTTAGAACACCACTTATGCTTTGAAGTTGTTTCAGTAAAACTGTACTGGATACAATAAATTTCATAATGTATAATCGTTTGTTTAGATTGTCCTAGTTTCTTGAGGTTCTTAAATCAAAAAACAGACTCCCACAAAGTTAATTTTTGCCATATATTACTTATAAAAAAAAATGGGGTATTGAGGAGTATTTATTAACAATTCCTCACCTATAATAACACCATTATTTGTTAAAAAAGTAATCTATATCATGGTTTAATGGGTCAAACACAAAATACTGAATAATCATGAATTCTTTCTCGTTCATAAGTGCATACATTCTATCTTGGTCGTGGTCAATTGGATTTCCTTCAATATCTATCCCACTTTTTAATGGTTTTAGAAGAGTTTTAAGTGTGGTTGTTTCACCTGCCATATTAGTAACTGAGTAGATTTCTAACGGAATGGAGGTACTCACTGAATCAATAAATATAGGATCTTTGGTTTCTTCCCACATTTCAAAATTTATTTCTCTAAATCTTTCTAAGTAGTCTAATACGTAATTTTTTTCCCACCCATCCACAGGTACCATGGCATTGTTGTACAAAGATAATTTGCCATCAATTGTTTGTTGAATTACAAAACCCTTTTGTGGTTGGCCAGGGAAATCGAGTCTAATTTCAGCAATATCTTTAGGGTTGTATTTAAAGATGTTTTTTAATCTCCAATCATTTTCAAAAGCAGAAAAACGTGGACTTAAAAACCCATTGAAACCTTCAATATGAACAAGGTATGGTAAACTGCTGCCCTCAATCATCATGTAGTTACCCGTATGGTATTGATTTGACGTTCCAATGTAAATTACTTTAGAAGGGGTTTCAGAGCCTTGGTAGATTTCTACTTTAGTAGCTATAGTACTTAGGTCTCGAATGGTTTTGTCATATCGAGCCTTTGCTACTGGAGCCTTAACTGTCATAAGGTTAATGGTCTCTAGCATATTGTTTATGTTATGACGAACCGCGCCATACTTACCATTAACCATCCATTGATTAGAGGTTTTACGCTCTAATAAAACCTGATTTCCTCGCATATCTGCAATAAAAACTTTCGAAATTGAATTAGTATCTTTAATACTGAACTCATTTTTGGGAGATTTTATAGTGGAAGAATTTCCATTAAAAAATTCGTTGGCTACCCAAGCCGTTAACACTACTAAAACAACTATTAGTAGGATGTTTCTATACTTTATCATTGGAATGCATTGAATTTTTAATGCGAACTATATTTTCGTTTTCTTGAATATCTTACGAAAAGTCCTAGCATCATTATTATTATTAATGGTATAGCCGTGTTGAAAATCTGCCATTTTCTACGCTCTTTTGCTACAATTTGTTTGTTTAATAATCGAAGCTTAAACTCTTTTACTCTTGAAAAAATGAGGCCATCGTCTTCGAGCAAGTAGCTAAGGCTATTTAAAACAAAGTCTTTGTTGCCATACATTCTTTTCGTGTATTTATAATATCCTAGTTCTAAATATTTTTTTCTGTCTGGAGTTACCTCATTAGAAATGATATTGGCATCTGATACCACGATTATTTTATTAGATTCCCCTTTTTCTTTGAATTTGAAATCGGGATTTTCTGAAATTTTAGGTGAGATACGATTTTTAAATACAGATTCAAATTCGCCCTCTAACAGCACTCCAATCATTTGAGGACCTTTGTTAAAGCTTCTTTCAACAGGTGGGTCTCGTAAAATATTTAACGAAACCCGAGTAGGGGTATTAACCACCTTAGAATATTTGGAAGAAAATAATAAAGGTGTTTTTTTAATGTTTTTTCCACCCACGGTATCAATTGACCCTGCGTATTGTGTGGAAATTGCATCTAAATTATTGGTAATAGGGTGTTTAACAGAACTGAACACTAAAGGAAAGTAATACCAAGGAAACAGTTCTTGCTTGGGTTGATTCCCATTCATTCCAGTAACAACTGGAATGGGAAGGGATTGAATGTCCATAATAAAATCTGGATTTACACGAACTCCGTATTTGAAAAGCTGGTCATTCAAATTTAGGTCTCTTCCCAGACCTAAAGTTATTCCATTTTTTTGCAAGCTATCTGTATTTACTTGAGCGTTTTCAATAAACCACATGGTTTTACCACCGTTAATGATAAATTGATCTAAAACGTATTTATCTTTTTCGGAAAAGGAAGAGTCGGGACCTACAATAATTGCAGCAGCAAAATTATTTAAAGCATCTAACTTTCCATTTATTTTTACATAATCGTATTGGTAAAACTCCCCAATGGAATTAGCTATAGATTGAACTTCCATTTTTGACGCCTCACCGTGACCTTGTATAAAAGCTACTTTTTTGGGATGAGTAATGGTGGCTCGTTTAATGGCACTAGAAATTTCGTATTCCAATTGCTGAATAGAATTATTTAGCATTGATTCGGGACTGCTTCCCATGGTGTTTTTTAAAAGTTGGATGGCAAACTCCTTTTCTCTATAGGCTAAAATAGCTCCTGGAAATACAATTTGTTCTGATACTTTATCTCCATCTCTGGTAGTTAGGTTAGAATATTGGAGGCCCTTGTTTGAGAGTTCTCTATAAATATTTTGTCTAACCTTTTCATCTGGGTTAGCAGACGGATCTATAAACTCATATTGCAAATTATCTCCAGCATAAACCCTCATTTCATCCAAAATTTCTTTGGTAGAATTATGAAGTTGTTGAAATCCTGCGGGTAAATCTCCATCTAAGTAAACCCTTAAAAAAATTACATCGTCAAGATTTTCTAATTGATTTTTAGTGAAGTCGTTTAATGAGTATCTGTTATCTGTGGTGAGATCAAACCGTTTAAAAATAATTTGACTCGAAAAATTCACCAAAATTAGAAGTACAATAAAGACCCCTAAAAAGAATAGAGAGTTAGTTTTTGTTTTAGGAGATGATGTTTTTTCTTTCATTATTACCACTTAAAACTATCTAACTTAATTTTTGTAAATACCAGAAAAGTAGCACTAAGGCTAATAAAATAAACTAAATCTCTAGTGTCAATAACTCCTCTACTCATAGAAATGTAATGTTCATTTATTCCAAGTTTCATTATGAAACTATCTAATCCTGGAATACGCATGAAACTACTAATTTGCTCAAAGCCAACGTAAATGAAAAAGCTTAAAAATACAGCTAGAATAAAAGCCACTATTTGATTTTTGGAAAGGGCCGATGCAAAAACCCCAATAGCCACAAACGCAGAAGCTAAAAAAAGTAGTCCAAAATAAGATCCCCAGGTAGCTCCCTCATCAATTCCGGGAGCCAGGCTTATTTGTTTAACTGACCAATAAAATACTAATGTAGGTAGTAATGATAATGCCACTATTAATAAGCCACCTAGGTATTTTGCTATTATTATTTGCCAATCTGTAAGAGGTTTAGTAAGTAACAACTCAATAGTTCCGTTACGCCATTCTTCTGAAAAACTTCTCATGGTGACTGCCGGAATTAAAAACATAAATACCCATGGGGCGATTACAAATAAAGTGTCAATTGTAGAATATCCGGAATCTAGGACATTAAAATTTCCAGGAAAAACCCACATAAACAAGCTAATGGCAGCCAAAAAAACTATAATAGCCAAATAGCCTGTTAGAGTGCTAAAAAACACAGATATTTCTTTTTTTAAAAGTGCGATCATTTTATTTGAAAAGAGGCAAATTTAACTCAATTAACGTATGTTTAGTATGAAATGTTAGGGCAAAAAAAAACAAGAATCAAATGTTCTTGTTTTTTAGTAAATTATTTAAAGTGATTTTAAATCACGTGCTTTTTTCTCAGTTGAAAAATTTGATAAACTCCAAATAAAATTCCAGCTACAAAAAGAAAAAATACTCCCCCGTCAATTGGTGTAACGGCTGAAGAACTTCCTGGATTTGGAGGAATAGGAGGAGCAAACATAACAGAAGGTATGAGTACAAATATTAAAACCTGTAGTGTTCTGAATGCTTTGAGTACAATATTATTTGTCATAATAGTAGCAAATTTAATTCGTGTGTTCCATGCAAATATAAGTTGAATTTGCTATTTTGAAAGAAAAAAATAATGAAATTAGAAAGTTTTCAACAATTTGGGACAAAAGGCATTTTTTTTAAAGCGAATGCAAAATTTTAAAAGTCTTAGCTATTGGTGCCGCAGAAAACAGTTTTTTCGTTTTGGGCCAAACCATGCCAAATAATTCTGATTTTCGGTATTCATTTAGAGAGTCTTCCTTGTTCCAGGTACTCAATGTAGAAATTTCTACGGGGTTGTCTGGGTTTTGAATTAGTTGTAAGCTTTGACATCCATCAAAGCATCTAATTTTTTCTTTATTTGATTCGAAAATATCTAAAAACTCTTTGACCGATTCATCTTTGAATGTCATAGTGACCAATCTTGTAATCATATAAAATCAATTGATATAGTATCGTTTAGTTGAATGCCTAGAAGGCCTGAAGCTTTACCTAGCAAAAAGGCAATTTCAAGATGACCATTGGAATTAAAAAGAGCTACCGTTTCTCCACCATCAACATCGGAGTAATTTCTAGATATTGTAGTAACTTTTTCTCGGTGCTTACGGAAACTAATTTCAATGTTTCTCCCCATGGCATGTTTATGAAACAACTCTTTGGTAAGATTGGTAACAACATTTCCGTAGCTATCAATGTAGACTACCGATGCTCGGATAGCATTTTGTTGAATAACTGGAGCGTAACTTATCATGGTTCGAAGAGATTGAACCGGCTCGGAGATTATTTCAGGTACACCTCCACGAGCAAGGTGCGATGCAGCTTGAATTAAAACTGACTTTTCAGGAAAACTGGAAAGTTCTGGTGGGGCACTTAGGTTAACTCGATAGGCCAGAATTGGTTGATTTTCAAAAACTAACGAAAATAACCCGCTGTCTAAACCAATAAAATATTGATCTGCATGCTTAACAATCAAATAATCCATATCTAAACTTCGCACCCCAATAGAAACCAAATGGACGGTTTTTGGAGGGAAATTTTTATAACTGTTTTTTAAAATGTAGGCTGCTTCTGGAATGTTATGTTTGTCAACTCCATTTGAGATATCTACAATGCTCACATCAGGTAATTGACTAAATAACTGACCTTTAATTATAGCCAGATAAGGGTCTTTCAAACCAAAATCACTAGTAATAGTAATTAATCTCATTTGTTATTTATCAATCCTAAAGTTGTGCTTTATCTTTTGCGAAAATAGGAAATGTTTACCGTATATAAGTTAATTAAATTAGTGATAAAAGTCCAATTTAATGGTTTGAAGATATGGGGAAATAAATGTTTATATAATGTTTAAAATTAGAAACCCATATGACTAACAAGATTCATTTTGATTTAAATTTGTAGGTGTAAAAATGAATGGATATTCACATAAAAATTGATTTCATTGCAAGAAACCGTTATTAGTTTTTATTCTACTAATCCAGTAGAATTATTTGGGGTTAACAACGTAAATATTTCCACTATTGCTAAATATTTTCCGCGTTTAAAAATTACAGCTCAAGGTACAGACCTTGTAGCAAGAGGCGAGAAGTCTGAGTTAGAAAATTTCACCATTCGAATGAATTTCTTAATCGAACATTTTAACGCCCATAACCGTTTAACTCCAGCAAATATTGAGACCCTTTTAACAGAGAAGGTGGAAGCAGTAATTAAGGCCAAAATTGGTAAAGAGGAAGTTTTGGTTTATGGTACAGGAGGGGTTTTAATAAAAGCGAAAACAAAAAATCAACAAGAGCTGGTGGATGCCGTTGATAAGAATGATATGGTTTTTGCTATTGGCCCCGCTGGAACTGGAAAATCCTACACATCTGTAGCCTTGGCGGTAAGAGCCTTAAAAGCAAAGGAAGTAAGGAGAATAATAATGACTAGACCGGCTGTGGAAGCGGGTGAAAAACTTGGTTTTCTTCCTGGTGATTTAAAAGAAAAACTAGACCCCTATTTAATGCCTTTATATGATGCTCTTTATGATATGATGCCTGCAGAGAAATTAGAGGATTATATCGAAAAAGGAACAATTCAAATTGCCCCTTTAGCCTTTATGAGAGGAAGAACTTTAGATAACGCCTTTGTAATATTGGATGAAGCTCAAAACACTACAGTAAGTCAAATGAAAATGTTTTTGACAAGAATGGGTGCTCAAGCAAAATTTATCATTACTGGAGATGTTTCTCAAATAGATTTGCCTAAAAATCAAAAAAGCGGTTTGAAAAATTCGCTAGAGGTACTAAAAGGAGTCAAAGGAATTTCATTTATGGAATTCGATGAATCGGATGTAATTAGGCACCGATTAGTGAAAAAAATTATTAAAGCATATAAAGAAGAAGATTAAAAATGGGAAACGCGTTGTTAACTACAGATTATAATTTTGATGGCCAAAAATCAGTGTATCATGGCAAGGTAAGAGATGTTTATATCTTAGAGAATGATTTGTTGGTGATGATTGCCTCTGATAGGATTTCGGCATTTGACCATGTATTACCTGCAGGTATTCCGTTCAAGGGACAAGTTTTAAATCAAATTGCCGAAAAGTTTTTAGATGCTACCCAAGATATTGTTCCAAATTGGAAATTAGCTACTCCAGATCCAAGCGTAACTGTTGGTAAAGCTTGTGAGCCATTTAAAGTAGAAATGGTGATAAGAGGATACTGCACAGGACATGCATGGAGAGAGTATAAGCAAGGTAAGCGAGTTTTATGTGGTGTAGCTATGCCGGATGGATTGACTGAAAATGACAAGTTCCCCAGACCAATAATAACACCATCTACCAAAGCCGATGAGGGCCATGATGAAGATATTTCGAGAGAGGAAATTATTTCACAAGGAATTGTATCTGAGTCTGACTATGTTCAATTAGAGAATTATACTCAAGCACTTTTTCAAAGAGGAACAGAAATTGCGGCAAAAAAAGGGCTGATTTTGGTAGATACCAAGTATGAGTTTGGCAAGGATTCAAATGGGGTGATTACCCTAATTGACGAAATTCACACCCCAGATTCATCTCGTTATTTCTATGCTGATGGGTATGAAGAAAGACAAGCTGCTGGTGAAAAGCAAAAGCAACTATCTAAGGAATTTGTGCGTGAATGGTTAATGGATAATGGCTTTCAAGGGTTAGAAGGACAGAAAATGCCAGAGATGCCAGAGGAACTTGTTGAAAGTATTACGGCAAGGTATATCGAATTATACGAGAAAATTATTGGAGAAAAGTTTGTGAAATCTGATGTTTCTGAGGTGGTTAAAAGAGTGGAAAGAAATGTTAACGACTATTTAGCTAAATAGTCGTTAACCAATTTACCCCTCAATTTTCTTTTCTATTAGGATAGATTTGATTTCAAGTAATACTTGAAGATTGTCTGTTTTGTTTTTTAACAAGAACTCATTAAGCTTTATTAGGTTTTGATCTACCATATTCTCGTTTTTTTCGTCAAATTCACTGTTGTCAATAATGGTCATTACATCAATAGCATTGGTATACGAGTTAGAAATAGCAAAATCTAATAGCTCTGATAAAAATTCACTAGCATCAAAACCAGATTGCCATATGGCATTGAGCGCTAGCCATTTTTTCTCTTCACTTACCTCCGTACTTATATAAGAAACCAAAAAGGCTAAAGCTTGTTTTTCTTTTAAACCAAAAAGAATGGACTCCACTTCTTTCTTGATTTTTTGATCTTCAGAATTAGACCATAAATCAATTAGGTAAGGCAAAATGGTATGGTTTCCTTTAGTTCTAACTTTGGTAAGTGCTTTGTTTATCAAAACATCTTCGCTAGATTGAAGTCCCGAAATGATTTCTTTGATTTCTTTTTCTGATGCCATTCTATTTTTTTTGCAAAAGTAGGTGGATTTTGGTGTTTTGAAGTATTACTTTTTTTTATTTTTTGCTTTCTTTAAGTCATTAGGATCGTGAAATTCTTTGTTGTTCTTTTTATTTCTTGGATTAACATCTTCAATAAACTGCCATTCTCCTTTTTTTACCTGATAGGCATCAAAAGTCATGGTGGGTTGATAAAAACTATACAGCCCTTTTAATTCAGGTTTTGTAGGCTCTAAACGATTAAAAATAATTTGCTTTAGGTCTTCATTATAGCGCAGCATTAAATAGGCCTCTTTACTATATTCAAATACCACCCTACGTTTGTTTAAACGATTGGTTTTAAAAACTGTTTTGCCAAATAAGGGCTCATTTTTTTTATTGAAATAAAGACATTCAATAAGCTTTTTATTCGAAAAATCATTGTTTCCTTCCCAGCCTAGCAGGGCGTAATGAGATTGTTTATCCTTCTTAAAGGGAACTATAGTGTAATATAGGCATCCATACCAATTGTCTTTTTTTAACGATCGTGACTCCGCCCTAGAAATGGATTTATGGTTATCGTTTAATTCAAACCATTTAGTTTCCTGATCCTTGTTAGGAGCGAGTTGAATAAAACAGATGTAATCATATGTTCCATCCTTTAACGAATTGTTCCAAGTAATAATTCGAAAGGCATTATCTGGTGAATATAAATCACCTAAGTAGGGGATGTTGAGTAATGGATGTTCAAAGCTATTTTTTGAATTTAAAAAGGCTATAACCTCTGCCCTGGTAGAGTCAGAATACATGGTTTTTGACCTGTCTGAATTTGCCTTAACTGACAAGTTTCGATAATGAGATATTAGAGAATCTCTATTTGTTTGTGCCATTCCAATACTCATATTAAAGTAAATGACAAAGATTCCTAAAATCAATTTTGATAAATTCATGCTTTGAAACGAAAGTTTTCTTATTTATTATGGTAAAAGTAAAAATCTCAGATACCTTTCTTTAGGTAATGTTAGATTTGCAAAGATATTGCCAAACAAAAAATATGGAGTTAAAAGATCGAATAAAAGCATTTGATAATTTAGGAAAAAACCTTCGAGAATGGTTGAAATTAAAGAATGAAAAAAAGGTTTCACCGTTAGATTCTGTAATTGTGCAAGCCTTTAATCATAATGGATGGTTTGACGAAACCCAGGTGATACAGTCCTTAACTGAAGTTTCTAATTGGTTAACGGTTGAAAAGCTGAATGATTGGGCAGAAAAATATGATTTTAACAACCCCTCTGTAAAAAAAGTAGGGGTTATCATGGCTGGAAATATTCCATTGGTAGGCTTTCACGATTATTTGTCGGTCTTAATTTCAGGGCATAAATTATTAGCAAAACTTTCTAGTAAGGATGAGGTTTTGTTAAAGTTTGTGCATTCGGAATTAATAAAAATTGAACCGGGATTTGATGAAGTTGTTGAATTTTCTACCGAAAGTTTTAAGGATGTTGACGCTGTAATTGCTACCGGAAGTGATAATAGCGCAAGGTATTTTGAATATTATTTTTCTAAGAAACCGCATATTATTCGAAAAAATAGAACATCCATAGCGGTGCTTACTGGGAAGGAGTCAGTACGCGATTTGAACCAACTTGGAAATGACATTTTTAATTATTACGGGTTAGGGTGTAGAAATATTACTAAGCTTTATTTACCAAAGGGCTTTAGTATAGATTGGTTATACTCTGGTTTATTAGATCATGGACAGGTAATAAATAATCACAAATACCAAAATAATTACGATTACCATAAAAGTCTATTTCTATTAAACGGGGATAAGCTTTGGGATAATAATTTTTTACTACTCAAGAATGATAAGGCGCTTTCATCTCCGGTAGGAACCCTCTTTTATGAAGAGTATGAAAGCATTGAAGAATTAGAAAGCCAAATTATGGAGCTTTCGGAACAAATTCAATGTCGCGTTGGAGTGAATGGCTTTCCGTTTGGTCATGCGCAAAAACCCGAATTAACTGATTATGCGGACAATATTGATGTTCTGAGCTTTCTAACTTCTCTTTAAACGATAAAAGGCCTAGCTAATTTGTATTTTATAAGGATTGGGGTTAATTTGGCGCACAAATTTGAAAGAACATCTATGCAAAAGATTTCTATGCGATTATTAATGCTAGTCGGTTTGTTATTAGGGGGTGCCGGCTCATTGTTTTCTCAAACAGCTATAATTACCAACCCTGCTATTGTGCCAACATCTATTTGTAGTGGAGACTCTATTGTGTTTACTGCTGATGATAATGGCGGGACTTTAGTTTCTTACCAATGGAATTTTAACGGAGGAGCAGTGGGGCCACAAACATTATATGGTCAAACAGTTACTTATTATGCAGGAACTCCAAATGCTACTCCGTATAACATGTCTCTTGTAGTAAGTGATGGGGTGAATTTTGATACCTACAATTTTAATATTACGGTTAATGGGTGTACACCTCCAACAATTAATATTAGCGGAAGTCCAACCACATTGTGCGCAGGAACTCAAGCCATGTTTGTGGATGCAACCACTCCAGGCTCGGATCCCGCATTAACGGGTAGGGTATGGACTTTTCCTGGTGGTACACCTGGTGGGTCTGGTATTGCAAACCCATCTGTAACATATACAACAGCTGGAGTTTACGATGTGTATTATGAAATTACAGATGGTAACGGTACTTATAGAGATACTTTAACAAATTATATTACTGTTCAAGCATGTCCAACACCAGTAGCAAATTTTTCTGCAGATCAAACTAGAATCTGCCCTGGAGATTGCATTAATTTCACGGAGAATTGTCAGAATATGATCCCTGGACAAAGTACATGGTCTTGGTCTTTTGCGGGTGCGGACTCGGCAAGTTCATTAGAAATAAATCCGGTAAATATTTGTTATCAAATTCCAGGTTTATATACGGTGGTACTTACGGCTACTAACTCTAGTGGTTCAGATACTAAAGTGAAAACAAACTATATACAAGTGGATTCATGTACTCCACCAGCAGCATCTTTTGAGGTAGAGAAACAAGAAATATGTTCAGGAACATGTGTTAAGTTTACTAACACGTCTCGAAGGTCTGATAGCGTAATTTGGCAATTTTTTGGTGCAGATCCAGCATATCAGTTTAGTACAGAAGAAGAACCAATAGTATGTTATTCGAGTAACGGAAAATATGATGTGCAAATGATGGCAGTAAACCCATACGGGGTAAATACAGCTCAAGAATCTGAGTATATGTCAATCAAGCCATTTCCCGTAGTACAAGCTCCAGAAGATGTTAGTGTATTAATAGGTCAATCAGTTTCATTACAGGCGTTTGGTGACGGAAATGGATTTCGCTGGTCTCCAGATAATGGCACAATTGAATGTGTTTATTGTTCAAGAGCTACCGTGTCTCCTTTAGAAAACACTAAATACTATGTAACTAACAGTAATGATCATGGTTGTGAAAGAACTGATTCAGTAAATGTCATTGTGGTCAAAAACTATTATCGTGGTGTTCCTGATGCTTTTTCTCCAAACGATGATGGTGAAAATGATGTATTAAAGGTTCTGGGTAACGGAATAGTTCAAATTGAGTTTTATGTGTACAACCGACAAGGTGACGTAATTTTTGAGTCAAGAGATCAAAATACTGGATGGGATGGAACCTATAAAGGGGAGTTAAGCGCTGAAGGGGTATATGCTTATTTTGTCTTAGTAACCTACGAAAGTGGATTTCAAGAAATTTTAAAAGGAGACGTTACATTAGTAAGATAAGGGGGATATGAAAAAGTTTTACGTTTTTACATTATTACTATTTGGTTTTGTTGAATTACATGCACAGTCTACTGAACCACTATTTACGCAATTTTATAACACTCCTCTACAATTAAACCCAGCAAATGCAGGATTGTTTGCCGGAAGAGCTAGATTAATTACCAACTATAAAAGGCAATGGGAGTCTATTGGGCAACCATTTCAATCAGTTGCTTTCTCAGCAGACGGCCAAGTAGCTCGAGATGTTACTGGGGGAGACTTTTTTGGAGTTGGATTAGATATAGCCCAAGATAAAGCAGGTATTTCCGAGTTGGCAAACTTGGCGGCAAATGTTTCGGTAAGTTTTACAAAAGCTTTTGATAGACAAAAAACACATTTCTTTTCTGTTGGAATGAGTGGAGGATATGGCCAAAAAAGTATTTCAACTTCTGCCATTAATTGGGGAAGCCAATGGACTAATACAGGGTTTAATTCGGATATATTGACTTCCGATCAATTTATGGACGAAAGTGTAGGCTATTTTGATCTTGGAGCAGGGGTGAATTATTACTATTCAGATAGAGATGATAACTTAAAAATATATATTGGTGCTGGTGCAAAACATTTGACCACGCCCACAATTTCTTTTATGGGTAACGATGATGTTACCTTACAAAGAAGATTTAATGTAAGCGGTGGACTACATTATAGATTTGGAAGATCTAGTAATTTCTCGGTTTACCCCAATTTTGTGTATGCTTGGCAAGGAAAATCAAATTCATTGATTTATGGATCAGATTTAGAGTATAGGTTAGATGGTGGGTCTAGGTCTACTGGAACCCGTAAGTATACTAGTTTTGCAGTAGGGCTATATCATAGATGGAACAGTGTTTTATCTCCAGTAGTAAAATTACATAAGGCAGGATTTTCGTTATATGTGTCGTACGATTTTGAAATTGGTAATATTACCAGAGTTACTAATGGTAAAGGAGGAATGGAAATTTCTTTGAAATATAGAGTAGGTTTTAGATCGGGTAAAGACAGTAGGAATATTAATAACGCCTTTATATAGAATTTAATAATTTTTTTTTGCCTCGGAGGAAATACTTCTTTCGGGGCTTTTTTATGCGCACAAAAAAGCCAGGCTTTTCAAGAGCCTGGCCTAATTAACAACCTATAAATTTAAATCGACTACATTTCTAAGTAAGTCGTCAAACTCTTCTCTCTTTCTAATAAGCTTAGCCTCTCCTTCATGAATTAGAACTTCTGCAGGTTTGTATCTTGAATTGTAATTGGAAGCCATACTGAAGCAATATGCCCCTGCATTTTTGAATCCTAAAATATCTCCTTCTGATATTTCTGAAATTCGCCTGTCGTATCCAAATGTATCTGATTCACAAATGTATCCTACAACAGTATAAATTCTAGGTTTACCATTTGGATTACTTACGTTATAAATTTCGTGATGAGAATTGTAAAACATGGGTCTAATTAAATGGTTAAAACCAGAATCAACCGAAGCAAAAATAGTGCTGGTGGTTTGTTTCACTAAATTGGTTTTTACAAAGAAATACCCACTTTCGCTTACCATAAACTTTCCTGGCTCGAACATCAAAGTAAGTGGTTTGCCAAATTCCTTTTCAAAATTATTGAAACGGATACTCATTTCTTTACCAAACTCTTCTACATCGGTTTC
This sequence comes from Salibacteraceae bacterium, assembly GCA_049606935.1. Classification (GTDB taxonomy): domain Bacteria; phylum Bacteroidota; class Bacteroidia; order Flavobacteriales_G; family Salibacteraceae; genus CAJXZP01. Next base: position 10,274 of record JBMYWA010000005.1, on the reverse strand, counting down.
GTAATCTGATTCTTTATACTTCACCTTAAAGCCTGAACCAAAATCGATGTATTTCAAGGTATCAAATTGCTTGGCTACATCAAACAATATGTCTGCTGCTCGGAGGAAAACTTCAACGTCTAAAATATCTGAGCCCGTATGCATATGAACTCCCTCTACGTTAATATTAAGTGTTTCAACAATTCTTTTTACCAAAGGTATTTGATGAATAGATATTCCAAACTTAGAATCAATATGACCAACCGAAATATTTGCGTTACCCCCGGCCATTACATGAGGGTTGAATCGAATACAAATGGGTAATTCGGGATAGTTATGTCCAACATACTCTAAGGTAGTTAAGTTGTCTACATTAATTTTCACCCCAATAGATATTGCTTTTTCTAATTCTTCATGAGAAACCCCACTTGGAGTAAAAACAATGTTCTTTGGAGCGAATCCGGCATGTAAACCCAATTGTATTTCTTGAATGGAAACGGTATCTAAATTAGCCCCAAGTTGCTTAAAGATTTTTAAGATATTGGGATTCGAAAGGGCTTTAACCGCGTAATTGATAGTTAATGAATTAACTGAAAAACTATTTTTAAACGTTGTGTACTTATTTATTATGGTTTGTGCATCATACACGTATAATGAGGTACCATATTCTTGGCAAAGTGACTCTACCGAAATTCCTTGAATTTCAGTGCTATTATTTTGTAACATGTTTAATTACTATTTAATGAATAATGGGAATGGGTGAAATAGTAATATGGAAAGAAGGGAACTAACCTGGTTAGATTCTTCCCATTTGTTGCTTAAGCATCTTAATTTGTTCCGTAAGCATTTTCTTTTTGTCGTCTTTTTTTGCTTGTGCTAACCAATTAAGAGCTTCCCGTTTTCGTCTTTTTGCTCCAGCTATTGCTGCCAAGTTTAGCTTAGCCATAGCTTTATCATGGTCCATATACAAACCGGTGTTAATGGCTTTCTTAAAGAAGCCTTCAGATTTGCTCATGTTGTTCTTTTGAATTAAGATCATACCTCTCATTAAGTAATAGTAGGCTTCTTGTCCTTTAACCATTAGCTCAGGTTTCTTAATTAAATCCAATCTCTTTTCAGCATTGTCAAAGTTTCCTTTTCTAACATTAAGGAAAACTAAAAGCATAACCTCATTGAAATAAATAGTAATAATGACAATGATCATTAGTAGAATTACAAAAATTCCATTACCTATTTCTCCGTCCCAAAACTCATAAACAGAAAGCGCCAGTAAAAGCGCTGATAAAACTATTCTTGTAATGTATGAAAACCACATAATTAATCAATCTTAAAAGGTGGGCAAAATTATAATTCTGCTGAAACTGAAAACTATGTTAATCTCTTTTTATTTTCATACATCTATACGCTGCTAAACTTATATTTGAAGCAAAATGAGATTAAAGCAATTTCTGAGTTTAATTATTGTTGTGATGTGGGTTGTTTCCGCACACTCGCAGAGCAAGCAAGTGGTTGTTATGGGCCAGGTTTATGGTATGAATAATACAACTGATTTGCTCACATTATTTGTAGTAAGTAAGGCTAACCAAACAGGAAATTTTGGAAATCCTAATGGTACTTATGAGATTAGGGTAGATAGAACGGATACCATCTTGATTGGCTCTATTGGATACATTACCAAAAAATTGTGTGTTAAAGATTCCATTGGAGATACGGTGAAGGTAGATGTGCATTTAAAGCAACTTGAAATGTACCTAAGAGAAGTTACTGTATTTGCACCTAGGGAGCTAAGGCGGATTTATGACGACATTGAAAAACTCGGGTACGATGAAAGAGATGAAATGCTTACCGGGATTGCCGACCCATTGACAAGTCCTATTACTGCGCTTTATGAAAGGTACAACAAACATGCTCAAAAAGAAAGATTAGCACGTAAACTAATTAATGATGCCAGGAGAAGGGACTTGCTTAAGGAATTGTTTCGCAAATATGTAGATGCAAAAATCATTGATTTAGACGATGATCAATTTGATGAGTTTATTGAATACATCAATGTGAGTGACGAATTTTTAAAGAATTCATCACAATATGATTTTATTATTTATGTAAAGATGAAATATAAATACTTCATTAAACAACACAAGTATGATGGCTGGGAGGAATACTAAAATTGAAACCCTATTTGAACATTCCACCTAGTATATGGGTCTTCGGTATTCCAAGATGTTCCAAATTCAATAGGGCCAACCGGACTTAAATAGGCGGCACTTATTCCATAACCTAACAACTCATTGGCGGTAAATGTTTGCAAGTCTGAGGCAAAACTATTAATCCTGAAACCTGAGTTACTAAAGAAGGCTGTGTTGGCTCCAGCGTAAAGTAACAATTTACTTGATGGCCGGTATTGAAAATTTGCAGCCAGAATAGCTACATTGTTTGTTAAATCTTCAGCATATCTTAAACCATGTAATTTAAAATCATAGTAAAACATATTTACATTTCCTCCCACATTAAATGCTCGGTAAATTTTAGTCTCATCATTTTGACCCAAAGTTATTCCTCCATTTACATCGGTGATTAAATTTATTTTTGAAGAAATCGGAATAATTTGCTGGTATTTAATAATTACACTTGCGTACGGGTCAGAGGGCAAAAAGTGGCTACTAATTAATTCATTAAATTCAGCTTCACTGATTTTAATGGTATCTGAATCAATAATAAACTCATAATTATCCTCTCCAGAAGGGTAAGCTACTTTTAAATGATTGAAAAAATTTAAATCTCCTCTAACTATTAAAGACTGTCCTTTGGTAGGATGGTAATTTCGGTTTAAGGTATTTTGCTGGTATTGAACAAAAGCTATATGAAATCCATTTTTCACTTTGAAATTTTGAAATAGATCGTTACCCAGTTTTGATGTGGTTCGGTCATATAGGTATTGATAACCCAAAGAAAAGGTTTTGTTGAGCAAAGTGTTGGTTTGGATTTTTGTTTCAAAAATGGAGATATTATTTTGAGAAAATCCATCTAGTTGCCCCTTCAAATAGGTAGGTTGTTCTAACGACAAAAATTTGTAGTTTGTTAGAAATGCAAAGTTTTGTTTTTTACCTAAATATTTTAAAAACTCAAATTCTGTTTTAAAATTTTCACTTAAATCCGTTATCCATCGTATCCGAGAATTAGGAATCAAAAAGTTTATGGTTGAAAAGTTTGCAATTAAGCCAAATCCAAAAGTATTATCATAGTGAATTCCAAACTTTAAATTGGTTCTGGGGCTTTCTTCAATATGAACATCCAAAACGTATTTTGTAGTATCTATGGTAGAGTTAAGGGTATCTGGATGCGCCCAATAGTTGATGTTTTTATATTTCAAAGTACCGTATAAAAATCGGGTATCGGTTTTGTAGGATTTTAGATTTAGAATATTGTTGGGTTCTCTTTCTAATTTTTCAAATAAATGAAAATCATTTTTTTTGGGGTTAGCGGAGTGGTAGTTAATTTGACTAACAAAAATACTATCAACGGGAGGAATCACCTTTCTTACCACAGGTTGTGATGAGTAATTGGCTACATTAATTAAACTGTCAAATAAGTTAATGTTTTTTCGAGCCATATCTTCACCTGTAGCTATGATTTCAATAGCCTTTTTAAAATCACTAGCACTAAAGTTTGAAACATCGGGGTGGATATATACATCCGTAAGCTTTATGTGTTCTTCTAATTTCTCGTTAGAGGGTAGCATGGCAATTTGGTATAAAATTCCAACCATGTTATCAATATCGTGTGCATTTTTAAACCCCGATGTTACATTGACGCCAATTATGTAGTCAGCTCCCATTTCTTGCGCTATATCTACAGGAAAATTATTTACAACACCACCATCTACAACTAATGTGGAGTCAAGTCCAACAGGAGTGAAAACGGTAGGAATAGCCATACTGGACCGCATAGCTAACGCTAATGAACCATCTTTAAAAATTATTTCATTTCCATTAGAAACATCGGTTCCAACGCATCTAAAAGGAATGGGAAATTCATCGAAACTGGAATAGTTTGTGCCGCTCCAAGTATACTCAATCAAAGCCTCAGTGAGCAATTGCCCTTCAATTAAACCAGATGGAAGCTTGGGTTTTCCATTTTTGAAAGGAAAGTCAATTAAATACCTGCCATAATCATACTTTTCTTCGGTAACAACAAAATTCAGAGGAATATTTTTCGCTAAGATCTCCTCCCAATCAGCATTTACTACAAATTCTTCTATTTCTTCAGGAGTGTAGCCTAAGGCATATAACCCGCCAACAATACTACCCATACTCGTACCAACTACAAAATCTGGTCGAATGCCTTTTTCTTCAAGTACTTTTAAAACTCCAATATGAGCAAGTCCGAGTGCACCCCCACCACTTAAAACCAATCCAATTTTTGGGTTTGAAACAATAGTAGAGTCAGAGGGAGTAAGTGGTTGTGCGGTAATAGACTGTCTCCCTAAAATGGGTAGCAATAAAAAAATGAAATATGTGAGATTGGTATGCACTATTATTCTACCACAAATGAATTTTTATAGACTTTGAAATAAATAAAATTCAAAATAGGAATCGATAAAAAGTAGATCCACCCGATGTTGGTACTTGTAAATATGCCTAATATAATGGCTTGAATTCCATAGAATAACCAAGATAAAAATATTCCAAAAACCAAATCTAAAGAAGATTCAAAAGCTGGATCAGCCGCTAAGTTGGTTGTAAGTTTTCGAATAATTTTGAAACTAATAAAATTACTAACAAACATGAAAATACCAATAGGAGCAAAGAGAATCTTAAAAATTACATGAGCATCTGAACGTTTTGGTTCGGGTAGTGGCTCTTCATTAATAATTTTAGAAACTAGTTTTTTGTTGTCATTGAAACTTTGCTCTAAATCAAAAGAGCCATTTGCATGATCTACCCATTTCTTAGCTATGGGTCTATATTTTAAACCTCTGGGAATGTCAATGGTTAACGGTCGTATCCTTTTATCTAATTCAGCTAATAATTCGATGTAACCCTGATTTTTGTTTTCTTGATAGGTTTTATAAAACGGCTTTACTTCAAAAGGCTCTCCATAGAGAACAAAAAGGTCGGACCGAAATTTTTTATGAGCGCTATAATTGATTCCTACAGGAGCAATTTTTAAATTAGTGTTAGGGTCTTTATCCAGTACAGCAAAAGCTATTCGAGCAATTCCTTTTTGCAAGGGTCTAACTGCTCTTCTAAGATTGTGATTCCCTTCAGGAAAAATGGTTAACGGTTGTTTCCCCTCAATTAAAACATCTACACATTTTTCAAATATTTTGGCATTACGTTTAACGGTATGTAAACCGTCTCTCTCTCTATAAATGGGAAGCATATATATATAAGAAAAGAATGCAGCTCCAATTTTTGATTGAAAAACTTTGGCTTGTGTAAGGAAATAGGATGGGCGTGGCTGAGTCATTACAATGGCCAAAGCATCCATAAAGGCATTTTGATGTGTTGGAGCAAAAATGATGGAACCTTCATTAATGGAGGCGTCTTTTTGAACGGAGTCAAATTTTCTGTAAAAAAAATTTAAACCTAACCTAACATACTCCGTTAGAATAAACATGAACACTTTTTTCACCATGTTACAAAATTAAGCCGTTTTTGAATTTCGCCATTGAAAGTAATAAGAAATTGTACCACCAGATATAATATGCCAAATACCCCACCAGGCAGCTAAAAGAGCCATGCCTCCGTTTCCGTTAAATAAAGTAAAAATAAGAACTAGAGATAATCCGGAGTTTTGAATTCCTGTTTCAATGGTAATGGTACGGATATCTTTCATTGGTAATTTCGCAAATTTACCAGAGTAAAAACCGATTAAAAAAGAAACGCCATTATGCAAAAAGACCAAGAGTAATATGTATTTGTAATATGCGGTGAATACATTAATGTTTTTTGAGAAGGCTACAATCATGAATATCATCAAAATAGCAAAGGAGATGATACGGATAGGTTTTTCAATTTTCTTAGTAAATTCTGGAAATTTTGTAGCTACTGTTAGCCCGGTTAATAGAGGGACAATTAAAATTGTAAATACAGTTTTAAACATAGGAATGAACTCTATGGTAATTTGTTGAACGTCCTTTTTATCCATGTATAAACTGCCGTAAAACTCAAAGTTAAACGGAGTCATAAAAACAGCGAACACAGTGGCGATGGCAGTTAAGCTTACAGAAAGGGCTACATTTCCATTTGATTGCTGTGAATAAAAGTTAGAAACATTCCCTCCCGGAGAAGCTGCTACTAATAACATACCCAAGGCCAACTCTGGCAGAGGATTAAGTAGTAGTATTAATAAAAAAGTGAAAAACGGAAGCAAAATAAATTGGCTTAAAACCCCTACAATAACAGACTTTGGATTTTTTTTTATTTCATAAAATTCAGATTTATTAATGCCTAATGCCACGCCAAACATAATAAAAGCGATAGCAAAGTTTAATAGGACTAAACTGTCAGCACTAAAAGCTATATGTAGATCTGAGAATTCTGAACTCATCGGTTTTTTTATTAAGTGCATAGATAGCACAAGGACGGATTGTTTACCTGATTTTCATGCAAATATTTAGCAATGAGATAAAAAAAATCCCAGATTCAAGAAATCGAATCTGGGATTAAACAAAGATATTTGATTTTAACCGTGCATGCAGCCTTTTTTCTCAAGCAGCAATTCTGCCGATTCTGGATTTTCTTCGTCTACATGAATAGCATCTACCGGACAAACAGAAACACATTGTGGTTCTTCATGAAAACCTTTACATTCTGTACACTTATCAGCCACAATATAGAAGAATTCATCACTTTGTGCATCATTTTTAGCATCCGCATCAACGGCTCTACCGTCCCATAGTTTTACTTGACCTGTAAGATTTGTACCGTCAGAATAAGACCATTCCTCATCTGGCTCGTAAATAGCATGATTTGGACATTCAGAAACACAAGCATCGCAATTGATGCAATCATCATTAATTACTAACATTTGAAATATATTTTAATCGAAACTGCTTCGAGAGATTTTTAATTATTTGAAAGCAAATTTAACTCAGAATTTTGATACAATTAATGTTGTTTTTTATTTGTAATCATTCTAAATAATGTTTTTTTCTTTAGCTCAAAGAAATATTATTTACATGAATATTCATCCAGTATCCACCCATTTTATTGATATCCACCCATAAAGAATAGTTATTTCATAATGTTGAAAACTGAAATCATTATAGAAAGTTTTAGCAGCTTAAAGAACTAATTTTACTTTTTAATAATAAGCATCAAAAAAATGCATTTATTTAACATAAGCATGTTGTTTAAAGGGTTTTATGTGAGTTTTGTGTTGAATTTTTGTTGCTTCAATAATGATGTTTTAAGCGTTACACATCTGTAATGGAAAATAAAGAGATAAAAGAATTAGATAAGGTTGTTGTAAAGTTTGTTGGCGACTCTGGTGACGGAATGCAACTTACGGGAACTCAATTTGCAGGTACCTCTGCATTTTTGGGAAATGATATTGCTACTTTTCCAGATTTCCCGGCAGAAATTAGAGCTCCGCAAGGTACAGTTGCAGGAGTTTCTGGTTTTCAGGTACATATAGGTAAATCACATATACATACTCCAGGTGATAAATCGGATGTGCTAGTAGCTATGAATGCAGCGGCATTAAAAGCAAATTTGTATTCAGTTCCTAAGGGTAATACAATTATTATTGATACCGATAGCTTTAAAAGAAAAGATTGGGAAAAAGCAGGGTTTGAGAACGACCCTCTGGAAAGTGGTTTGTTGAAACCATACAACGTTGTTAAGGCTCCAATTACTTCAATGACCAAAAAGGCTTTAGAAGGAATTGGTTTGGATAATAAAAGCATTACCCGTAGTAAAAACATGTTTGCTTTGGGTATTGTTTATTGGTTGTTTAACAGACCAATGGATTATACCGAAAGGTTTTTAGAGGGTAAGTTTGGTAAAAAGGAAATGGTGTTGGAGGGCAATTTAAAAGCTCTAAAGGCTGGGTATTATTTTGCTGAAACAATCGAAGCATTACCATCTTCGTTTACGGTTCTTCCATCCGATATGGAAAAGGGGACTTATAAAAGCGTTATGGGTAATGAGGCTACCGCATGGGGTTTTTTAGCGGCATCTGAAAAGTCGGGTAAAAATTTATTTCTAGGTTCTTATCCTATTACACCAGCTACAGATATTCTTCAAGAAGTGGCTAAACATCGTCATTTTGGAGCAAAGTCATTTCAGGCAGAGGATGAAATTGCAGGTATTTCTTCTGCCATTGGAGCCGCTTTTGCGGGTAATTTGGGGGTTACAACTACTTCGGGGCCTGGGTTAGCATTGAAAGCAGAGGCTATTGGTTTGGCTATAATGACTGAGCTACCGTTAGTGGTAGTGGACGTTCAACGTGGAGGTCCCTCTACAGGATTACCCACAAAAACAGAACAGTCGGATTTGCTTCAAGCCCTATACGGACGTAACGGAGAGAGTCCATTAGTGGTGATGGCTACAAGGAGTCCTGGCGACTGTTTTGATATGGCATTTATGGCTTCAAAAATTGCCTTGGAACATGTAACTCCGGTTATTTTACTATCCGATGGTTATATAGCAAATGGTTCACAGCCTTGGAAAATAAAAAAAATGGCCCAGTTAGATGATATTCATCCTTACGATGTAAAGGAGGGTGATGATTCGGAAGGATACAATGTGTACCAAAGAGATCAGAAATCTTTAGCCAGAAAATGGGCTATTCCGGGAACCGCAGGGTTTGAACACCGAATAGGCGGGTTGGAAAAGGATGCGCTAACAGGAAACGTTTCGTACGATCCGGAGAACCATGAGGCCATGACCAAGGTTAGAGAAGAAAAAGTACAAAGAGTCGCAAATTTTATTCCTGAACTAGAACTAGAAGGAGCTCAGGAAGGTGATTTGCTTATTGTTGGTTGGGGAGGTACTTATGGAACTTTGCTAACCGCTGGCGAAGAAGTAAAAGCTGGTGGTAAAGTGGGCTTAGCGCATTTTAATTACATAAAGCCCCTACCTCGAAATACGGAAGAAATTTTTAGCAAATTCAAAAAGATTGTAGTTTGTGAATTAAATAATGGGCAATTTATCAAATACTTACAAAGCGAATTACCTCAATTTGAGTATCTAGGATACAATAAGATTCAAGGGTTGCCATTCACAACTGCAGAATTGACAGATAGATTTAATGAAATATTAAATGAACTTTAAAGATGAGTGAAAATCCAGTAGTTCAATATAAAGCAAAAGATTTTGCAAGTGATCAGGAAGTGCGTTGGTGTCCTGGTTGCGGTGATTATGCCATACTAAAAGCCGTTCAAAAAGCTATGCCCGAACTTGGCGTAGATAAAAAAGATATCGTATTTGTATCTGGAATTGGGTGTTCTTCAAGGTTTCCTTATTATATGGATACTTATGGTTTTCATTCCATTCACGGTAGAGCACCAGCCATTGCTACCGGGGTAAAATTGGCAAACCCAGATTTGAGTGTTTGGCAAATTACGGGCGATGGTGATGCTTTAGCCATTGGTGGTAACCATTTTATTCATGCATTGAGACGAAATATTGATATTAATATCTTGCTCTTTAATAACCGTATTTATGGTTTAACCAAGGGGCAATTTTCGCCTACCACAAGTTTAGGTCATAAAACAAAAACATCTCCTCAAGGTAGTATTGATAATCCCTTTAACCCTGGTGAACTGGCCCTTGGAGCGAGAGCTCAGTTTTTTGCTAGAATTGAGGACATCAACCCTAGAGGTATGAGTGAAATTTTTGTGGAAGCCGCCAAATTTAAAGGGACCTCCTTAATTGAAATTTTGCAAAATTGTGTGATTTTTAATGATAAGGTTTTTGCAGAATGGACGGCCAAGGATGTGAAGGCGGAGAACTTTTTGAGAGTGGAGCATGGTAAACCAATGGTTTTTGGTAAAGAGAGAAACAAGGGAATTGTTCAAAATGGTTTCAAATTAGAGGTTGTTGAAATTGGTACAAACGGGGTAACCGAAGAAGATTTGGTAGTACACGATGCGCATGAAGAAGATATTACTTTGCATTTAATGCTAGTAAATCTGCAAATGCCCATGGTAACAGGTATTATTAGATCGGTTAAACATGAATCGTTTAACGATAGGATGGAACAACAAATAGACCATGTAAGAGCCAATACTAAATTCAAAACTATGGATGATTTATTGTCCTCAGGAGAAACCTGGGAGATATAAA
>JBMYWA010000004.1:0-54808 GCA_049606935.1 Salibacteraceae bacterium | reverse complement strand
AATGGAGACAAAAAGAGTTTTTCTCGGTTACAGATACCGGTATTTCAGAGGAGGGGTCACTAGCGATGCTTATGTTGGAGCAAAAAAGAAATCACCCCAAAAGTGAAGGTTTTTATATTTCTGAAAAAGATTTAACCTGTAGTGAAACTGAAAGAGAAATTAAAAAATTCTTTAGTGAAAACCCTCATAAAGGAATGCCTTACGGATTTCCTCAACTACAAGAAAAAGAACATGCCATACTTATGAAATGGTTAGGAGAAGGTGCTCAAAAAACTTCATCTAAAATCAACACCACTGACCCCAATATTGAAAAATGGGAAACCTTTCTCAATGCTAAATCCACCAAGAGTCAGGTAATGGCAAGGTACATCTATGAACATTTATTTATAGCTCATATTTATTTTCCTAGTGATACTACCCGATTTTATGAATTAATACGATCAAATACCCCACCAAATCAACCTATAGATATTGTAGCTACTAGATACCCATTTGATACTCCTGAAGATAGTGTGGTTTATTACCGTTTAAGAGAAATTACCTCTACCATTGTAGATAAAACTCATATGCCTTATGAGTTTAGCGATAATAAAATGGCAAGGTATAAATCGTTGTTTTTGGCACCGAAGTGGAACAAAAAACCATATATGCCGAGTTACCAAATTGAAGTAAGTGCAAATCCGTTTTTGGCTTATGATCAAATTCCTGCAAATTCGAGACATAACTTTTTATTAGACAATGCATACTTTTTTATGTCCACCTTTATTAAAGGCCCTGTTTGTAAAGGACAAACGGCACTTAACGTGATTCATGATCATTTATGGATTATGTTTTTAGACCCTAAATATGATCTAAGTGTTCAGAATGATAGTTTTTTATTACATTCTTTTACAGATTTAACTTTACCTAACCAGGTAGGTAGTTACGCTAAACCAGCTCAGGCTCTATTTGGTACAAAATATGGCAAACATGCCGTTCGATACTACAAATACAGAGATAACCAGTATAGTACAGCTTACCCAAATGGAATGAATCTAGATTTTTTATGGAAAGACAATGAGAAAAATAGTTCCCTGTTAACCGTTTACAGACATTTTGATAGTGGCTCTGTACATAAAGGGGCCTTAGGTGATTTGCCTCGCACTTTATGGGTAGTTGATTTCCCGGTACTAGAAAGAATTTACTACTCTTTAGTTGCTGGTTTTGATGTATTTAGCGGAACTACCCAACAGGTAATGATTAGAGAATATATGAACCGTTTACGCATTGAATCAGAAAGTAATTTTTTAGATTTTTTGCCCGAAAAAGTAAGAAAAGAAACTTTTGATAGTTGGTACTTAGGAACTACCTCAAAAATGGTTACCAATTTTCACACCACCAATATTGAAACCGCGGTTAAGTTTGAAACAAACAATTATAAAGAGGAGTTTGCCTCTTTGGCACTTAAGAAGTTCGGTCTCAAAAAAGACCCCATCAATTATTCCAAAGGTTCGCAATTACAAGGCAACGTTTTAAAAAACATTAAAACCAAGAAAGACCTTGAACGTGCTTTTAGTTATTTGTCGCAAAGCATCATACCTAGCGACATCATAGCATACGATATAGAATATATAAACCTAGCCCATATGCGAATTAAAATGGAAAATGGAGAATACCTAATGTACTCCATGGTTGTGAATAGATGGCATAACAATGTTTCCTTTTTATTAAATGAAGATTTAAGACTAGATGCCGAAAAGGACAGGCTTAATTTTATTGAAGGTTTTATTGGCTCGTATCCTAATATTTACTTTGATATTGAACAATCGGATTTAGCCGATTTTTTTGATTTAATAGCAAATTATGATAAAGAAAATGAGGCATATTATAATGAAATGCGACTTTTTAGCATTAACCGATCTAACCCCAAGTTTTGGGAGGTATATGATTGGTTCCAAAATAAGTATAACGAAAGTGACAGGTTAAATTCTGGTCTTTTTGATTTAAATCGATACTACCCGCATGCACGGTAATTGCACATTTGACACTAAATTAATCGAATAAAAAAAGGCCTCCATTTCTGAAGGCCTTTTTAATTGAATAATTCCAATTAAATAAGTCCAATTTCTTTTAGTCTAGCTTTAATCGTATCATAGGTTCTTTCCATATCCATGTCTAATCCTACCGACATTCTTATCAAACCAGGACTTAAACCCATATCACCTTGCTCCTCTTCCGGAATTTCAGAGGATGTACTGCTTCCAGGAGCGCTAAATAACGTTTTGTAAAACCCTAAACTTACAGCCAAGTAACCAACGTTATCCTCTTGCATCGCGTTCATAAGTTTGAATGCATTTTCTTTAGTTTGGCAATCAATTAATACCATACCACCAAAACCATAATCCGCATTCATTTGGTTTTTCATTAAATTGTAAGAAGGATGATCTTTCAACCCTGCATAACGAACCCGAACTCCATCTGATTGCAATTGCTCAGCTAGATATTGAGCGTTCTTACTGTGTTGAACCATTCTAATATGAAGCGTTCTTAGGTTCTTTAAAACACTGGCAGATCTAACCCCATCCATAGTTGGGCCCAATAACATAGTTGAACCCGTATTCAAATCCATTAACGAATTAATAAACTCTTCTGTAGAACAAATTACTCCAGCAACGGTGTCACTTGAGCCATTAATGAATTTAGTTAACGAATGAATTACCACATCAGCACCATAAGCCAACGGAGAAAAAATCATTGGAGTAAATGTATTATCTACAACCAATTTAATTCCGTTTTTGTGGGCTAATTCTGATAAAGCTTTAATATCTGCAATTTCTAATAAAGGGTTACTCATTACCTCACAAAAAATCATTTTTGTGTTTGGTTTAATTGCCTTTTCTACTGCATCCAAATCTGTAATATCTAATAACGTAGTATTGATATTAAACTTTGGTAAGTAAAAGTGGAAAAATGAATAAGTTCCACCATAAATAGTTTGCGATGAAATAATATGGTCATCAGAGGCACAAATTTGCATAGTAGCATTTGAAATAGCCGCCATACCAGAACCTACTACTTGGGCTGCTTCCGCTCCTTCCATACTAGCTAATGCATCTGCTAGGTATTTATTGGTTGGATTCCAATGTCTAGAATATAGGTAACACCCTTCAGTTTCTCCTTCAAAGGTACCTTGCATACTTTCAGCTTTTAAGAAAGTATAAGTAGAGCTATCTGTAATTGACGGGTTTACTCCTCCAAACTCTCCGAAGTTTTGAGAGTCTTGTACAGCCGAAGCTGGATCAAATTTTTTATCAATCATGTTGTTTTATTTTCAGTCTCGTATTAATTAAAGACAATTAGTTTTAATTTTTCTTTCCTTAAGAATGCTCATTAATTACGATCATATTTTTGAGCTCCTAGTACCATTCCAAATACCCCAATTAAAATTATTGGAACAATTACAGCATTTACATTTTCTGTGATATCGAAATATTTCAAGCCAGCCTCCACTAACATAATAATTACTCCTAAGACAATGAAACAGTTTCGGGCAAACGAACTCAAGTTTTCAATATCTACATTTTTCTTTTGTTCTTTAGACATGGTATTGTACCCAGCCAATAGCATGGGAAATGCTTTAACCAGAAACCCTAAAACAATAAAAAGCCCTCCTGTAATAAATATTGAAAAGTCCATAAATAATGACGTCTATATTCGCGTACAAAATACTGCAAATATTCGTATTTTGACACTCCTATGAACACCATTTTTTGCGTAATCTTTACGCTATTAACTATTGGATCAAACGGCTTTTCTCAAGGCCTAAAAAGAATTAGTATTACCGATTTTTCCTTTCCTGGAGTTGCCATACGCGCAATAGATGCCATTAATGACTCTACGGTTTGGTTTGCTGGTTCAAAGGGTGTTTGGGGTTATACACAAAATTCTGGTAAAACATGGACCATAGACACTTTAAAAATTGATAGGGCAAACCCAGAAATCAGGTCTGTTAAGGTCACTCCAAACGGAAATATTTATCTTGTTAACATAGCTAATCCAGCTGGAGTGTATAAATCAATTAATAAAGGAAAAAGTTGGACGCTCGTTTACACAGATACTGCACAAGATGCATTTTTTGATGCAATTGATTTTTGGGATAATCAAAATGGAATTTTGCTAGGCGATGCCTCCAAGAATTGCTTGCATATTGCTATCACAAAAAATGGAGGTGATTCTTGGTTTAGAGTTGATTGTGACTCCATACCATCAACTTTATTTGGAGAGAATCCGTTTGCAGCCAGTAATTCAAATATTGGCTTAGGTCCATCCTCTGTATTTATTCCTACTGGAGGTAAAAGTAAGTCGCGTGTTTTTTATTCAACAAATTTGGGAAATTCATGGAAAGTATCCTCTACCCCCATCATAGCCGGAGAACAAATGACAGGGATATTCTCCATTGATATGTCATCCGATTCCATAGGCATTGTTGCAGGTGGTAATTGGGATAAGGCAGACATGGAATGCAATAATTTAGCCCTTACTAGAAATGGAGGCCTTACATGGGAGCCGCTAAATAACAAAAATAATTCGTCCTACATTTCTTGTATTAAATTTTTACCTGACGGGAGCAACCAATTTTTGATAAGTTTAAGTGCCCGGGTTCGGGAAGGAAAATCCGCTATTGGAATTTATAGCTTTATTACAAATAAATGGCAAATTTTTGACAACCCTAAAAACTATTTAGCGATCCAGTTATCCTCCAAAAATTATGGCTGGGTTTCGGGCAAAGGATGGATTGGCCACCTTGAAATAAAAAATTAATCTACTAGTAGGCTTTCAATTTTTTCTCTTGCTATATCAGATGCCTCATAGTAGGCCTTACCCCCAGCTTGATCAAAGGTGCCTCCACCACCTTTAACGTTATTAATACTTTCCTTTAAAATCTCTCTTCCTTTATTGCTATCATAAACCGAAATGGTAACATCCACATAGGAAAAATAAACTCCACCTACTTGTCCACCCTTTCTAGAAGAGGCCCGAATTTTAATTACGTAATCAGAATTACTATCTTCTTCCAAAAACTCGAAGCCTTGGCCTGAAAGACTTTGCTTTAATTTAGGCTCAATAAGTTTTACATCTAAAGCTTTACCAAAATTATCTTCCACAGAAGATATATAAATAGAGCTGGGCAAAACTTCTACTTTAAAACTTGAAACAGGAAGATTTTTATTTTTAAGCAATTCCTTTACATAAGTACTTGAATCATTAGAAATAAATCTAGATAAATCAACCGCTGACTTTATGATTTGGTTCTTGTAGGAACCACTTATTTTTTTAACTCTACAAGCCGCAACTCCATTCTCATCTGATATAGTTGAACAATAATTTTGACCACCATTTGCATTGTAAAAATTAATGGGTACCCCAGATATAGGATTACCATTAACCGATACTAATGTTACGAGATCCTTATCTAGACCTAAACCAGCCTTACCTTTAGCTGAATTGGTTTGAGACTCTAGAGTTATGGATTCTAAAAGCTTTAAATTTTTAATATCTTGTGGTTCAACAACAACATTACTTTTCAATAATTCATGTTCTGTAATTTGAGTGGTATTTCTACCCTTTACAGATTTAGAAGAAGTCTCTATTAATTTACTTTTAACAACCAAATTTGAGCCCTCCCATAAAAAGTTTCCTTGAATTTCGTAACCTACTTTTTGAGAACCTGTGTGCAATGATTGAGAAATGGACTCTTTCAATTTGTAAGAAAAATCAGATGTAAAGCCAGTTTGTTCAAATGAAAATTCCGATATTTTAATTCCCATTTTTTGATCTCCTTGAGATTTTGATAATCCGTTGGCAATTATAAAACCTAAGTCGTCAATAGACATTCTACTATCGGTTTGAATATTAACCATAAGTTGATCAAACTCAGAATTCAAGTCATTTACCTCATCCACTCTAGTATCAAGACTTGAATTTGCTCCAATAGCCAATAATATTTTTTGAGCTTCATCAATGGTAAAAAACATGTTATAGGCTGCTAAGCCCTTTTTAAAGGATGATTGTATATCACCTCCTTCCAATGTAGAATTACATTGATCAATTATATTGGAAATATCAATGATATTTTTTCCAATTTCAGACCTATAATACTCTACCATTTTGGCTTTGTTTACGTAAGCAAACCCATAGCCCTTTTTGGTTTTCTTATCATAATAACGGTCTATTTGTAATCCAACAAGTTGTAATTCTGAATTTGAAGTCGTTTTCTGATTAAAATAATCTTCAATTTCACCGTTATAATCCGATACATTTGAAGTACTTATACTTTTCACTTGAACCCTAACACTTTGAACAAGATTAGCTTTTGCCGCATCCTCAATTTGCTGCATTTCTTCATCAATGTATTTTTTATTGACATCAGAAATTTCGATAAACCCAACCAAAAATTGACTTTGCGGGTAATTTGATTGTCTAAAGTCCTTGTTTACCCATTCTGGCTTTTGAGAAAACCCTAAAAAAGTGCTAAGGCAGAAAATGAAAAGTATAAGCTTCTTCATGTTTTATTTATCTAAGTCGGTTTTACTAATCCAACCTTCTTTACCTCCAAGAAGTTTTACTTTCACAAAACTACCTTCACGAGCTAAAACCTCAAACTCAGTATCACCGGGAACCATTGCTGCCACACCTGAACCTTTGTTAGATTCATTGTATGCAGTTACTCTGTCTTTCTTTTTACCCGCAGTAGTAACTTTCTCAATATTAAGCTTCGCACCAGCCGACTCATCAAACATATATGGGGTTATTTCTACACCAAGTTTACCTAATTCATCTAAGGCCTCTTTACTGTCCATAGCTCTTTCTAAAGCTTTCTTATGTTCTTTAGAATCATCTAATTCATAAGCGGTAGTGTGGTATTGAATAGATTGGTCGTAGTTTCCTACAGCTTCATATAAAACTCCCATATTATGTGCCATTGCTGCATCGTATGGATCTGCATCATACACCCCTTTAACAATTGCAAAGGCAGAAGACAAATCTTTTTCTTTCACTTTAGATTTGGCCTCCTTAAACTCATCCTTATAATCTTTCACTTTTGGTTTTTCAACTTCTAATGCTTGGTAAGTAAAAACCGGAGTAAAATGCGATACTAATTGTAAGGCAACAGACTTCATTGATGTGCTAATTAGAGATTGATCAGAAGGTAACGAACTTCTTGCCGAAGAAGAGTTTTTACTACTACTAGCCGTTTTTTTGGCAGTATTCGTTTTAGTCGTTAAACTCAATATTTGACCAGTTTCTACAGAAATAATCTTCATGGTTACTTCTACCGTGGCCGTTTTAGTGGCCGAATAACTGTAAGAAACAGCTCCAGTTTTAGAGTTTTTTCTAGAATTGGTTTTTGTAGTTGTTTTCACATCTGTGGTGTACCCTCCTGAAATGATTACATCTAATCCTAAAAGCTTACCAACAGCTGCAGCATCACCGTCCGATACGGCACCGCTAGCTCCTAAACTTTGTTCTGCCATGATTTTATCAAGTTCTCCTCTTTCAACCACAGTGTAAACATTTGTTTTATAACGTTCCATGTAATTTTCGCCACGTGCATAAACCCCACGATGTTCTTCCAATAACATTCCAGTCATATAATCAACTAGTTGGGAACCATAATCGTTTGTAGTAGAATAATAAGACCAATTGACATTTTTACGATCTTCAAAATTCATAATAGCCAATTTCTTCATCCCCTCAATGGTTTTTTCAGGAGCCTTTAAGCTATAACACTTTAACTGTGCATTAGTTACCATAGGAGCAACAACAAGCAAGGCAATTGCGAGTGTTGTAGTAATAATTCTTTTCATAATAAGTTTTGTTTTGTTTGTCTCAAATTTACAATACTTGTGCCAAACCAAAGAAAAACTTTACTATGAAATCAAAATTTATTATTCATGGTCAAGTAAAAAATTAGTTATCGAGCTACATGAGGAAGCATTGGAACAAAACTACATGGCCCAAAGTTTTCGGTTGTGGTTTCTGTCTCAGATATTTTTGTGATTCTATACATAGTCTGTTCTTCGGTTTCTCCAATTGGTATTACCAAAACCCCTCCTACCTTTAATTGTTCCACTAAAGCTGGAGGCACAAATGGTGCTCCCGCAGTAATGATTACCTTATCAAATGGAGCAAAACCAGGCAAGCCTTTATATCCATCACCATAAAAGAATTTGGGTAAATATCCCATATTTGGTAAAAGCTTACTCGTTTTATCGTAAAGCTGTTTTTGTCGTTCAATGGTGTATAATCTAGCTCCCTTTTCTAACAATACTGCTGCTTGATAACCTGAGCCTGTGCCAATTTCTAGCACCTTATCTCTCTTTTTGATGTTAAGTAGGTGGGTTTGAAGAGCCACAATATAAGGTTGCGAAATAGTTTGTCCTGCACCAATAGCAAATGCATTATTTTGATAGGTGAAATTTATATCAAAAGCACTATCAAAAAACTGGTGCCTAGGAACCGCCATAACTGCATCCATTACAGATTGATCATGAATACCCAATTTAGCAAGCATTTCTTCCACCTCCTGTACCATTCTCCTTCTGGCACCTTTAAGTTTCATGGTATCCTGTCTCAACATTCTCTATCAATTAATTTCATTGGTTATTGAAGGTTCAATGATAAAAACAATATTTCATCTATAAAAGAACAAAATTCGTTACTTTCTTACGGGTTTTAGTGCATTAATTTTTACAAGCTTTATTTTCTTTTTTATTAAATATTAAAACGCGTACAAATCTATTAATCCATTATATTTCACACACTTACAAAAACATAAAATTCAATCAAAAAAAAAACCATCATTTCAACAATTTTCAAGTAATTGATACGTTGAAATCTAGGTTATATTTGTCTACCATATTTTTAGGGAATGCATAAAAAATTACTTCAATTATTAGCAGGTTTTACTCTGATAGCCTTAGCTTCCTGCAAAGGTAAAACCGAGGAAACTCCTGCCTATATTCATATTGAAAAAATTGATTTTACTTATGATAATATCAGTACAGTAGGAAATGGAGGTACGGCAATAACAGATGCTTGGGTATATGAGAACGACAACGTAATTGGAGTTTTTGAATTACCCGCTACAATTGCGGTTGCTACCTCTGGAAAACGAGAAATTAGCGTAAGGCCTGGAATTAAATTAAATGGAATTTCTGCAACTCGAGAACATTATAGATACTACCAAGGCTGGAGTGAAGACATTAACATCATACCACTAGATACAGTTACCATAGAACCCTTTACCAAATATTACAATACTACCTTGCTATCATTTCACGAAAATTTTGAAGACGTAGTTATAAAATTCGATTCTTCTTCCAATAGTGATGTTAGTTTAGAAAGAACAAAAATCATCAATCCTGAGCCTCAATACCTAGAAAACTATGTAGGATTGGCAACTATGACTGCAAGTAAGCCTTACTTCAAATGTTTCACAAAGGATGCATTTATGGTTCCGGTAACCTCTCCGTTACCCATTTACCTAGAATTAGATTATAAATGTAATACCGATTTCACGGTCTCTACTTTAATAAAATCTCCAAGTAATGGGGTTTACGAAGATCAAGTCATTACGTTAAGATCTACAGTTGTTAATGGAGAAATGATTTGGAAACATATTTACATTGACTTTACGGATAGCTTTATTGGACAAATTGACGCCACTGGTTTTGGGTTTAGTTTTACCTCCGCTCATAATAGTTCAAATACCGAATCCTTTTTATACTTAGATAATACAAAAGTTGTTAATTCAAACTAGTGAGTTTAAATAATAGAAAAGAGCTTATTAAGTATTTGATTGCCGATTTATTGGCTGCCTCAATAACTTGGGTAATATTTTTCATTTTCAGGAAGAAGTACCTCGAAACCCTAAAGTTTGAATTTGATGTTCCGGTAACCTTTGATGAACAGTTTTATTTGGGCTTACTATTGATCCCAATTTTTTGGGTGCTTTTTTATTTTCTTACTGGATATTACCAAAATCCGTTTAAAAAATCTAGATTATACGAGTTAACAATAACCCTAGTTCAAACATTAATTGGAGTAATAATATTATTTTTCATCATTATACTAGATGATGAAATTCCGAGCTATAAAAGCTACTACACTTCATTTTTCACCCTATTTTCTGTTCATTTTACCACCACATTTTTATTTAGATACTTTCTTGTAAGCAACACGGTACATAAGGTGCATAATAGGGTTATTGGCTTTAATACCTTAATTGTAGGAGGGAATGAAAATGCAATGAAACTTTTTAATGATTTAGAATCAGCAAAAAAATCGAGTGGTTTTTTAATTAAAGGGTTTATCAACGTAAATGGTAGTTCTGATCATCTTTTGCAAAACCACTTAGCGTATTTGGGTCATTTAAAAAATGTAAGTGAAATAATAAAAACCCACGAAATTGAAGAAGTTATTATAGCCATTGAACCTTCGGAGCATCACAAAATTGAAGAAATTATATCGGTGTTAGATATGGAAGAGGTGAATATCAAGATTATTCCGGATATGTATACCATTCTTACTGGGCAAGTAAAAATGACCTCCATTTTTGGGGCTCCGCTAATTGACATTAGGAAAGAAATAATGCCTTCTTGGCAACAATCAGTAAAAAGGATGTTCGATGTTTCTGTATCTCTTTCTGTGTTAGTCCTATTCTTTCCTTTGTATTTAATAGTGGGTTTAATTGTAAAATTTGGGTCTAAAGGTCCAATTCTATATTCTCAAGAACGAATAGGTCATCATGGTAATCCTTTCAAAATTTACAAATTCCGATCTATGTTTGTAAATGCAGAAACCGATACGCCATTACTTTCAAGTGATCACGACCCTAGAATTACACCATTTGGACGTTTTTTACGAAAGTCAAGATTAGACGAAATTCCTCAGTTTTACAATGTATTAATTGGCGACATGTCAATTGTTGGACCACGGCCAGAGAGACAGTTTTACATTGATTTAATTAAAGAAAAAGCGCCTCATTACTCACATTTACAAAAAGTAAAACCAGGAATAACCAGTTGGGGACAAGTAAAATACGGATACGCTGAAAATGTGGATGAAATGGTTCGAAGGTTGGCCTATGATATTCTCTACATTGAAAATATGTCACTTTTGGTAGATTTTAAGATTTTAATCTACACCGTATTAATTGTTCTGAAAGGACAAGGTAAATAACACACTACTCCGGTTTGTGACAAAAACATTCTGGCTCATTATTCTTTGCATATTCGTATCCTAATTCCCACCAATTCTTCATGGTTTTAGGATCAAAAACTAAGGGATATTCTGTTAAAGATTCTGGCGTATAATACATATTTACATTAACCTTTTTTGATAATCCTCCTAATTGTCCTAACATCAAATCCTTATTAAAGCTGTGATTCATTGAAATATCAAAAACCTTTGATAGAGTTTGAAAAGCATTCGTAGATTTTGGTAGATTACGCTCTTGAACTTTTGGCGTTAACACAATAACATCCACTTCATCAATTTCACCAAAATCAATAGCCGCTCGTATGGGTAAAATGGTGGCAAATCCACCATCTGCATATTCACAACCATTCTTTCTTAAAATAGACATAAAAGGCACGTAATTCGAAGAACCCCAGATCCAATCAACAAAATCTGCGTACCCCTCTGATTTTGACGATTTATATTCTATTCTTTGTTTAGTTAGGTTGCTAACTGTGATAATTACTTCCTTATTTAACGCTTCAATTTTCTGGTACTGCTCAAGGGTTAGGTTTTTGCGCAACATTTTCAGTAATCGATGACTATCACCAAAAGTTGGTACACTGCTTAAAAACGATTTAATAATATTTAAATGGTTTAATTTCACGCTAAATTCCCCATCCTTTTTGGCAATTACGAAGGGGTTATTCGTGAAAATGTCGCGGGTAGTAACTGTAGTATAAATTTTCTTTATTATTTCAACCTCATCAATTAATAAATGTGGAAGTAGAATACTCCCTGTGGAAGAACCAACCCCAAGAGAATAATTATACTTTTTTTCACGAATCAAATATTCTGCAACGCCTCCAGCCCATGCTCCTTTTGATCCTCCTCCAGATATTACCAATGCTCTTTTCATGCTATAAATATAGAATTAAACTCTTTTTGTAACGGTAATATTGTTTGGAAAACAACACTAATTTGATATTTAAATACTTAACAATTTTGGTACATTCGTAATTTGAATAAACAACAAATGGAAATCACTATAACCGATTGGATTGGATACTTGGCTTCGGCTATAGTTTTTGTATCCTTTTTATATAAGGAAGTAAAAACAATTAGAATAATTAATATGGTAGGAGCTGCCATTTTTGTGATTTACGGATTCCTTCTTACCAAGGCCTATCCAATTATTGCCTTCAATTCTGGCATTATTATTCTTCATGTCTATCACCTTTTTTTTAAGAACGAAAAATGAGCAAAAAATTAATACTTAATATTAAATCTTTACTTCAGGTTAATCCTAATCAAGAAATAGTTATTCCTGGATTGGAGATGAACAATATTCCGTCCATTGAAAATGCATTTTTGAGTATAGAAAATGGATTAATTTCTAGTTATGGCGAAATGACCAATTGCCCAGAT
Organism: Salibacteraceae bacterium; assembly: GCA_049606935.1. Lineage (GTDB taxonomy): Bacteria > Bacteroidota > Bacteroidia > Flavobacteriales_G > Salibacteraceae > CAJXZP01. Next base: position 42,160 of record JBMYWA010000004.1, on the reverse strand, counting down.
TTAAATGGATACGAGATTATTGACGCCAATGGTTCATTAGTTCTGCCGGCATGGTGTGATTCTCATACACATCTGGTATATGCAGGAGATAGATCGCAAGAGTTTGAGGATAGAATTAACGGCCTTAGTTATGAAGAAATTGCCAATCGAGGTGGCGGTATTTTAAATTCTGCAGAACGGTTAGCAAATGCCTCCGAAGAGGAGTTATTTAAAGATGCCTTTCAACGATTAAATGAGATAATGGCTTTGGGTACAGGTGCCGTTGAAATAAAAAGTGGATACGGATTAACGGTAGAGGCAGAATTAAAGATGCTAAGAGTTATTTCCAAGCTAAAAGAAAAACATCCCATTACCATAAAAAGCACATTTTTAGGTGCACACGCTTTTCCCGCAGCTTTTAAAAATAATCATGATGGTTATATTGACCTTGTGGTTAATGAAATGATACCAGCTATTGCAAAAGAAGGATTAGCAGAATACATTGACATTTTTTGTGAAAAAGGGTATTTTACAGTAGAGCACACCAACCGAGTTTTGGCCGCAGGAGTGGCTCATGGTTTAATTCCAAAAACACATGTAAATCAATTTAATTCTATTGGCGGTATTGAAGCCAGCGTAAAACACAAAGCATTATCAGTAGACCATTTAGAGGTAATGGATGAAAAAGATTATAGTTTCTTACAAGGGAGTGATACAATTCCTACATTACTTCCGTCTTGTTCTTATTTTTTAAGCATTCCTTATGGACCAGCTAAAGAAATGATGGCTAAAAATATACCAGTGGCTTTGGCTACTGATTTCAACCCTGGCTCTACTCCTAGTGGCAACATGAATTTTGTAGTTTCTACTGCTTGTATTAAAATGAAAATGACTCCGCAAGAAGCCATTACTGCTGCCACCATAAATGGCGCCTACGCCATGGGGCTTAGTCATGAAATGGGTAGTATTGGAATTCATAAAAAAGCCAATCTGATTATCACCAACCCCATGAAAAGCAAAGCATTTTTGCCATACTATTTTGGCGTTAATCCGGTAAATAAAGTTATTTTGAATGGTGAATTGGTAGTAAACCACAACAATTAAAAAAATGAAAAGATTAATACTTTCGTTCATTGTACTTTCTCTTTGTTCGCAAATGGTTTTGGCTCAAAATAATAGTGCTATAGCTATATCGCAAGATATGATGACAAGTTTAAAAATGAACCAGCCCATTGGTGATTTAGAATCTGAATTGGCATTAATTTCTTTTGCAAGCCTTACCTCTGAATTAAATAGTGATTTAAAAAAACAAGCTTTTTGGGCTAACGTTTATATTGTTTATAGCCAAAAGTTACTTCAAGAATATGGAGAATGTGAGAAATCTTGCCGAAACAAGAAAGTAATAACCATTGGGAATCGCGTTTTTAGTTTGAACGATATATTGTACAAAATTTTACTTCATTCTAAGGATAAAATAACAGGAGGCAAACGATTAATTGTACCAAAATGGGAAAAGCAATTACGTGTAGGTTACCCTGATGGAAGAGTGCTTTTGGCTATTGATTCTCATGAAAAAATAGTAAATGCAGTAACATATTATGAGCCTGCTTCAATGGACACCACTCTTAGTGAGGTAGCTTTGGTTTTTATTAATGCATTTATTTATTATGATGTAGATAAAAATGAAGTGTATCTTCCGTTATGGTTGAAAAAATTTAAGCGTGAATTTGGTCATAAATCGGGAATAATAACCGGTTTAAAAAATGCGGAGATAATTCCTGAAAATTCAACAAATACTCAAATTATTTACTCTGATAAAATAGCTACCTTAAAATAATGAAATCATTTAATACAGCGGTTATTGGTGCTTCACCAAACCAAGATAGATACGCATTTAAAGCGGTTAAAAAACTTACTGATTTTGGCTTTAAGGCTATTCCTTTGGGTTTTAGAAGTGGTGAAATTGACGGGAACACCATTCTTACCGATTGGCCTAAAAAAATTGACAATTTAAAAGTGATTACCCTTTATTTAGGGCCTTCTAGACAGCCAGAGTTTTATAATTACATAATTAGCTTAAAGCCAAAGACTGTAATATTTAATCCTGGTACAGAAAATGCAGAGTTTTACAACAAATTAGAACAAGCAAATATTAATTTTGAAGAAGCTTGCACATTAGTGTTATTATCTACTGGAGCGTATGAAAACATATAATATGAAAAAAATAATTCTAATCTGCAGTTTATTAATCTCCTCAGGGGTACTATTTGCACAAAGCATGTACTCTACCACTAACAATAGGGTCATTCTTTCTACCATTGTAAACTCTGACACCGTAATTGTAGAAAACCTTCAAAATAAGGTAAGAATAAATGGTGACCTTCACTTGTTTGAAGTTGATTATGAAAACTATACTTCAAGGCTAATTGGTACAGCAAAAAACCTTAGCGATGAACGTACAGATATTCATATAAGGTTTTACAATGAATATTTGTGGTTAGATGAGCGTATCAAAACAACAGAAAACAACCTCGAATTTGTTGATGATTTGATTGTTGAAATTGGAGGACGTGAGCAGACCATACCAGCTAGTTTCAACATCCATAGAATTAGAGGTGGTCAAGGATTTAATGTAATGATTGAAGTGCGTGGAAAATTTAATGGGGAAGGAATTGAGGATGATTTTCCTAACTTAAAATTTGAAACCGATCTTGATTTCGCCATTTTCTTAACAGTTAACGTTGTTAACTAGTACAACTTCTTTAAACGATCTATAACTTCCTTAATTTCATCCATGGGTAAATCCTTCATTGGGTTGATTTCTAATACTTTCATTTTCTTTCTGTTTCCTCTAAAAAGCAAATGGTGTTCTATTTGATTGCCTCTAGCTATTCCTAAGTATGGAAACCCATTAATCTTATTGTGATGAAAATAGGCGAAGGGTTTATTCTTATAGTAATAAAAGGGAGTACCGTATTTCCAATGTTCCGTAAAAAATGGATCGTTGTTCAAAATAAAATAACGTAAAGCCAAATACACCTCTTTATTTGGTGTTTTTGCCTTAATAAAAAAGTTTTCTATTGGATTTGCTTCCATAAATAATCATTTTCTACTTTTGAAATTCTTGTTTAATAAGGCTTCCGTATGCCTGTCATTTTTACTCCAATTATTAATAGTATAGAGGGATTTTCAATAAGATGCTCTTATTCCAATTTCATTACTGTTAGACTCCATTCCAAAAATAACCTATCCGGGTTTGAGCCAGTTTTTAATGGCATCTGCGTCTTCTACATAACTCGTTGGTTTATTAGCTTAAATTGAGGTAAAGAAACACAGCATAACATGTTATTTATGTTGTGATTACAATCATATTATTTACAAAGTTCAAATCCTTTTTGAATTACACTACACGCATGATGAATGTCTGCATCACTAATATTCAAAGGTGGAGACAACCTAAAAGCATATCCAGTAGATAAAAACCAAAAAGTAATAACCCCGTTTTCTAAACAATAATCAAACACGGTCTTTACCTTATCGAAGCCATCCATATCAATAGCGAAAAACAATCCTTTTCTTCTTATTTCCTTAACTTCTGAATGTTGTAATAGGCCCTCCATTAGTAGGCCCTTTCGTTCTACTTCTTTCCAATTAATTTCGTTTTTTATCACTTTCAAATTGGCTAAAGCCGCGGCACAATTAACAGGGTGCCCTCCAAAGGTGGTTATATGACCTAGCATGGGGTTATGTGTAAAAGTCCTCATTTTCTCTTTACTCGAAATCATAGCTCCAATAGGCATGCCTCCTCCAAACCCTTTTGCCAAAGTCAAAATGTCGGGTACTACTCCATAATGCTCAAAAGCAAACATTTTTCCGGTTCGGCCCATTCCTGTTTGAATTTCATCAAAAATTAAAAGTGCGCCAGTTTCCGTGCATTTATGACGAATAGCTTTTAAGAACTCTAAACTTGGAATTCTCACACCCGCATCACCTTGAATTACCTCCATGATAACGGCCGCTGTATTTACCGTGATTTCTGATATATCAGGAATAGAATTAAAATTAATAAACTTTACACCGGGCAAAAAAGGTCTAAATGCAAATTTTTTATTTTCATTTCCGGTAACACTAAGTGATCCATGTGTGCTACCATGATACGAATTATGAAAGCTAATGAGCTCTGTTCTACCCGTAACTCTTTTAGCTAACTTTAAAGCCGCTTCATTGGCTTCTGTACCTGAATTCACAAAATAATACGATTGCAAGTTTAATGGCAATACAGAATTTAACTCCTGTGCTAACTCGCTCTGCTCTTTCTGGATATATTCGCCATACACCATTACGTGCATATGTTTATCAACCTGGTTTTTAATAGCGCTTACTACTTTAGGATGATTATGCCCGATATTTGAAACCGCTACTCCAGAAATCATGTCTAGCCACTTTTGACCGTCTGTACCGTACAACCAAGATCCTTTTGCTTTTTCAATCTCAATACCAATTGGAAATGGAGTAGTTTGTGCTAAGTTTTTATAGAAAATATCTTTTGGTTCTGACATAAAACAAAAATAGAAAAGCAAACTAAATTACTTCTCTATTGGTACTTTATTACCAACTATACTATCTAGGTGGTCCTCCACCTTCTTTCATCTTACGTAGCAACTCATGTCTGAAAGACTGTTCCGCATTATACAGCTTACCAACTTTTTGAACCGGCAGTACTTTTTTGAATTTCAAATCGTATTCTCTTTTCAAGTCAAGAATTTGTTGCTCGGTATTAAAGATTTTTTGAATACGCATATTCACCTCTGCATCCGAAAGAGCTACGTCTTCTCTGTCTTTTTTCAAAAGCTTTCGTTTAGCACGTTCTAACTTATGTATCTTAGACATAAATTCGTTGTAAACAGGCCAAAACTGTTGAGCCTCGGTTGGTGTTAACTCTAATTGAGAGGTAAAATACTCCACTTTCATGGCCGCAATTTTCTCTCTTTTTTCCTTATTTCCATGAGGAATTTCATGACCTTGAGGTGGCTGCGCATATGATACTGTTCCTAATAGAAAGCATACCATAATCAATAATTTTGTTTTCATCATCACTTGGTTATAGGTTATCTACTATAGTGTATTCTGTATAGTTTTCGTTTAAAACATAATCTAATAATTCGTCTTTACTGATATAGTCATCTGTAAAAGATACAGACTCTAAATCTTCCATAGTCAAGTTTTCCGCTAAAATGTAATCGTCAAAGCTATAATAATTCATTTCTTCTACTAATGCATAAGCTATTTCATCAGTGCTTTCAGTTGTTGTAGGATTAGTGGTAAGTACAAATAACCCAACAATAGCAATTGCGGCTATAGCAATTTGATTCACCCAGTTTTTACTGGAATCGGTGGATATGGAAATTACTTTGGTTTCTGGAAGATCACTGTTTATTGTTTTAAAAACTTTTGCTTCAAAATCCTCAAAATAATCACTAGGAATTTTCATTCCTTTAGCAGAACCCTGACATTTATTTTGTGGAATATTAATAAAATCTTCAGTGTGCATACATCTTTGATTACAAATTATTAAAATGGTTTAAGTCTACTTGTTTGTTTTTTACAAAATCTTCAATTTTTTTTACTGCATGATGGTAAGAGGCTTTTAATCCACCAACAGAGGTATCTAATATTTCAGCCATTTGAGTGTATTTCATATCTTGATAGTACTTCATGTTAAAAACCTGTTTTTGCTTTAATGGAAGCGTGTTTACCGCAGCTATTAATAAAGCTTCCGCGTAATCTCCATCAAAATATTCATCAGCCATTAAGGTATTGGCAATAATACTTTCTTCATTATCAATACTCTCGGCAGATTTTCGCTTCTTTTTATCCAAAAAAGTTAACGTTTCATTGGTTGCAATTCTGTAAGCCCAACTAAAAACTTGACTTCTTCCTTCAAACTTGGGTAGGTTTTTCCAAATCTTAATAAAGGTATTTTGAAGAATATCATCCGTATCATCATGCACCAAAACCATGTTTCTAATGTGCCAGTACAAACGTTCTTTGTAACCTGTCATTATTATCTGAAAAGCCTGTTCATAAACATCTTGTGCTAATAAATCTCTTATTTGCTTTTCTATAATATCAGACATTAATCATTTTGACTACTAAAGATAGAAATAGTTTAATCTAAACTATTTGATTAGGGTTAAATTTCCTTTGTAATTCTTTTCTCCTACGGTGATAATGTAATAATAAACGCCATTTGGATGTATTTTTCCAGTGCTACTTGTTCCTCCCCAAGAAAAACCAGAATGGTTATTTTGAAAAATTAATGCTCCCCACCTATTATAGATTTCAATATTATAAGACTGTTCGCCATAATACTCTACTTTAAAAAAATCGTTTACGCCATCTCCATTTGGAGTAAAAACATTGGGTATAAAAATATCTTCACATCCTTTTATTTGAGATTTGTATCTTTTAATACAAGGAGTTGACGTAACATCTACAAAATATTCTCCAAAACCGGTTACTGTGTAGGTGGGTAAAGTTGAACCATCTTGCCATAAGTAACTACCTCCTGGAATAGTTGCGTCTAAAATAATTTCTTCATCGCCACAAATTACCGAGTCAGATATCCAATTTGGCGGTTGAGGAATAGTAAATTCTTGCACTATTATGGTATCTCTAAAAACTTGGGTAATACAAGGTGAACTTGCTTCCACCCAATAGGTATCACCAGAAGTAATATAAATGGAAGCAGTAGTTTCACCCGTTGACCACAAATAGCTTTGAAAGGAAGACGCTGATTGGTTTTCAAGTAGCAAGGAATCATTCACGCATATAACAGTATCTTCACCTAAATTAATTGTTCTGTTTTCTGTGTAAGTACACAAATTGGTTCCCAAATAGTTAGGTTCTACAAATGTTACGGGACTATCTGTACCCGAAATCTGAAAGTTTTGAATGTTTACGGAATTAGATATAACAGTAACAGGCTCATTATTAAATGAAAAGGTATCATTTAAATCGCAGCCTACTTTAAAATCATTATCCAACTTTGCCATAAATAGGTTCTGAACAAAAGCTCCTGAAGTTCCGGTTATCAATGGTATTCCTGTGTTATTTAACCTAAAATCAGAAATAAACAGGTCATGAGTTGGTAAACCAATTACATTTTGTTTGCGAACATTTAGATCTTTATCAAACTCAATAATTGATGGAGAAAGACCATTGGGTTTGGGTATATTAAACATAGCAATAAAGCTATTGCTTCCGGTACTTCTTAAAGGCAATGGATTTCCTGAATAACCTATAAACCTTCCATAATTCCACATTAAATTTCCAGATTTATCCATTTTATAGAAACCAATTTCCGAACCACCAGTTTTGTTTTTAGTAAAAATATATCCATCAACAACTTCTATTGGTGCCAAGTAATAATAAGTTCCTGGTGCTTGAATTTGAATATTCCATTGTAATACACCATTAACATCTAGTTTTATAAATTGATCACCAGAACGTAGCAAACATCCACCATCAAGGGTTGCAATAGCGGCTCCCCAAACAAAGCCATCGGCAATTTTTTTACTCCAAACCAAATTACCCTGCTGGTCTAATTTCATTACTGTAAGGAAACCTGGCCCTCCTCCTATTGGGTTTTCAATTCCGTAAACAATTAAATCACCTTGTACATCAGTTAATATTGCGTACGGATAATACTCTTTACTCGTATTACTAAAGACTTTACTCCAATTTATTAATCCTGAACTAGAAATTTGGGTAACCCGATACCCATACACCCCATTATTAACATCTCGAGTTAAAACATTTATGTTATTATTAGAAACTTGAATAGCATCTCCAATACAACAATTATCGTTTACAATGTCTAAGTCTCTTACCCATTCTAAGTCACCGCATTGATTATGCTTAGAAACCACTGTTTCATCTGCAGCGTACAGGTACCAACCTCCGTTAGAAGCTGGAAAGATTGATGGTCTTGAAGTTGAACTTACATTAATTTCCTTTAAAAAAGTATCTTGACTCCAAGTAAATGGAGAAACAATGCTTAACCATAGCAATAATAAACTTGAGAGACCTTTCATTAATAGTTGTGTTCTATAGAAAACTAAGGTATAAATAATATGGACTTGTGAAAACCAATTATTTATTGTAAAATTGTGATATCAAAATGATACTACTATGAAATCAGAAAAAATCATTAAACCAAATAACGGATACACCATGTTAATGGTTGTAATAGCATTGGTATTAGCCATTTCGGCATTATTATTCACTACCCGAAATCCAGCATTTATTTTTTTATCTCCAATAATAATTGCCTTACTGCCAGGTTTTTTTATTGTAAACCCCAACAACTCTAGGGTACTTGTTTTATTTGGCGCATACAAAGGAACGGTAAAAGAAAATGGATTCTTTTTTACCAACCCACTGTACACAAAACAAAAAATTTCGTTACGGGCAAGAAACTTTGACAGTGAAAGAGTAAAAGTGAACGATAAAGTGGGTAACCCTATACTAATTAATGTTATTCTGGTATGGAAAGTTAGAGATACTTATAAGGCTGCATTTGATGTGGATGTGTATGAACATTTTGTTCGTGTTCAAACCGATGCGGCTGTAAGGAAGCTGGCAGGTTCTTATCCTTACGATAATTTTGATGAAGAAAGAGTGGCAATAACTTTAAGGTCGGGCTTAGAGGAAGTAAATGACGCTTTAGAACATGAGCTTACCGAACGCCTAGCTATAGCAGGAATAGAAGTAATGGAAGCTAGAATTGGCTATTTGGCATACGCCCCTGAAATTGCGAGTTCTATGTTAAAAAGACAACAAGCCGTAGCCATTGTATCTGCTAGAAAGAAAATTGTGGAAGGTGCCGTTGGAATGGTTGAAGATGCCTTAGAAAGGTTAACGGCCGATGGTATTGTTGATTTTGACGATGATAAAAAAGCGTCAATGGCCAGTAATTTAATGGTAGTGCTTTGTGGCGATAAGGAAGCAACACCGGTAATAAATACAGGAACCTTACATTAAAACTATGCGTACATACAAGGTATTAAAAAAAGGGGTATTTGAATCTGCAGAAAAATTTGAAGCTCGATTAAACGAAAAAGCTAGCATGGGATGGAAAGCTATCTCAATAGCTGCCGACAACAGCCAACAGGTTGTTTTAATGGAAAAGGAGCGCTAATAATGTCCAAGAAAAAGTCATTTGTACTACGTATTGATCCAGAAACTTTTGAGCAAATTGAGAAATGGGCTGCAGATGAGTTTCGCAGTGTAAATGGTCAACTAGAATGGATGATACATAAAACACTAAAAGATGCTAAACGGTTAAAAAAAACGAAAAACTAAAAAGGGAGGCTAAATAGCCTTCCTTTTTTAATTATATACTGTTTTAATAATTAGGCTACACGTTAAACCTGAAATGCATTACATCACCATCAATTACGGTGTAATCTTTACCCTCTACAGATAATTTACCTGCATCTTTAGCTGCTGATTCTGAGCCTAGTTCAACAAAATCTGCATAATGAATTACCTCTGCTCTAATAAATCCTTTTTCAAAATCGGTATGAATAACGCCCGCTGCCTGAGGAGCTTTTGTTCCTTTCGGAATGGTCCAAGCTCTAACTTCTTTAACTCCTGCAGTGAAATAGGTTTCTAAATTCAATAATGAATAAGCCGATTTGATTAAACGAGAAACACCTGGGGTTTCTAAACCTAATTCCTCTAAAAACATTTGACGTTCATCAAATGTATCCAACTCGGTAATATCTGCTTCAATAGCCGCTCCTAAAATAATAATTTCAGCATCCTCACCAGCAACAGCCTCTCTAACTGCTTCTACATATTCGTTTCCTGTTACAACAGATGATTCATCAACATTGCACACGTATAATACCGGTTTTGAAGTAAGCAATTGTAAGCTTGAAAGCTTTTCACGTTCATCGTCTCCGTTAATTTCAATAGACCTAACAGAATTTCCTGCATTTAAATGGTCTATTAATTTTTGGAAAAACTCGCCATCTTTCTGGGCTTGTTTATTACCCGTTTTAGCGGCACGCTTAATTTTATCTACTGCTTTTTCTAACGTTTCTAAATCCTTTAATTGAAGCTCCGCATCAATTACATCCTTATCTCCTACCGGGTCAATTTTGCCATCCACATGCACAATGTTATCATCATCAAAGCATCTTAGCACATGAATTATGGCATCTGTTTCTCTAATATTACCCAAAAATTGATTTCCTAATCCTTCCCCTTTACTGGCTCCTTTAACCAAACCAGCAATATCTACAATTTCAATAGTTGTAGGTTGTACCTTTTGAGGGTTAACTAACTCTTCTAATTTTGATAATCGTTCATCTGGAACCGTTATTACACCTACATTAGGCTCAATAGTACAAAAAGGGAAATTTGCAGATTGCGCTTTTGCGTTTGATAAACAATTAAACAAAGTTGATTTACCAACGTTTGGAAGCCCTACAATACCACATTTTAATGCCATAATTTTTAATTTTTGAGAGCGGCAAAAGTAATTATTATTCCTGCAAAGAATAACAATAAATTGAAGTCTGTTTTGTTAATATGAAAACAAAAGAAAGTCACTTGAAATTGTTAAAAAAACAGAGCCTCTTCTTTTGTAGGTATCATAAAAGGCATCATTTTTGAATTAACGAGTTTAAACCGTTATTACATGCGCAACAATATACATTTTAGCAGTTATTTTATTATCACCTTTTTCGTTCTTCTAGGCTGTACAAGCTATGCTCAACAACCAAAACAGCCGTTAACCAGAATTCTGTTTATATATGATGGTTCAAACAGTATGAATGGCCAATGGGAAGGTCAATCAAAACATACTACCGCAAAAAACCTTTTAAATACGGCTCTAGACAGTTTAAATGGCGTAGAAAATTTACAAGTTGCGTTGAGAGTTTATGGACACTCCAAGAGCTATTTAACAGGTCAAGAATGTAATGACACTAAATTAGAGGTTCCATTTAGCAATAATAATTTTGGAGCTATTAAGTCAAAATTGAAAGAAATTAAACCTAAAGGAACCACTCCAATAGCATTGTCCTTAGAAAGGAGCGGTGATGATTTTCCTTATTGCCAAGACTGTAGAAATATTATTATCTTAATTACAGATGGAATCGAAGAATGTGATGGAGACCCTTGTGCAGTTTCTTTGGCTCTTCAAAAAAACGGAATCATTCTTAAACCATTTGTTATTGGGTTGGGCCTAAAGGACGATTTTAAAAAACAATTTAAGTGCGTAGGTAATTATTTTGATGTATCCAGTCCAAAGGTATTTGGAAACGTATTGGATATCGTAATTTCGCAAGCGCTTAATGCTACTACCGCTCAAGTAAATTTACTAGATTCATATGAGCAACCCTCAGAAACTAACGTACCAATGATGTTAGTAAACCCAATTTATAACGATGTGGAATATCACTATATGCATACCTTGAACAACAGAGGTAATCCGGACACCATTTATATTGATCCGTCTATTAAATATGACTTATATGTATATACGGTTCCAAGAGTTGTTAAAAAGGATGTACAAATTAAGCCTGCAATTCATAACATTATTGCGGTTGATGCCCCTCAAGGATCTTTAACAATTCGAGTAAATACCAGATCGGTAAACCAGCAACCCGTGGCTATTGTGCGTAAATCTGGAACAATGGAAACATTATATGCTCAGCCTATAGGTACTACACAAAAATATTTGGTAGGTAAGTATGACCTTGAAATTTTGACATTACCTCGAACCTATTTAAAGGATGTGGAGATAAATCAAAGTACAAATACCAAAATTGAACTTCCTAATTCAGGTCAGCTTTCTATGATTAGAAGTTACACCGGATATGGAGCCGTTTTTGTTAAACGAAATGGAGGAATTGAATGGGTACTAGATTTGAATGAAAACGCGAAATCAGAAACCATAAAGCTGCTTCCTGGGAATTATAAATTGATGTTCAGAGCAGGGCTAGATCACAACGCGAAAAACACCAAGTGGAAGGATTTCTCGATAAAAAGTGGAACGACAACATCTATTAGATTTTAACGTATAATGAAGCAGCTTAAAGCTCAATTTCTTTATCCTTTAATACTCATAATTGGTACTTTGTTTCTTTATGGAAACGTTGTAAATAATGAGTTTTCGGGATTAGATGATTTACTAATGATTGAGGAAAATTGGGATCATTTAACCGATTTCAACCATGTAATAACTGCCTTTAATGAAGATGTTTTTAATGGAGCTGAAGGAACCTATTACAGGCCTATTCAGGTATTAAGTCATATGCCTGATGCTTTAATTGCTCAAAGTGAAACACCCACACCCAAAATATTTTTTCAGCTAAACCTGTTTTTCTTCATTACGGCTTTTGTTTTGCTATATTTCTTTTTAAGTGAGTTTGGCTTTAGTCCAGGTTACCGATTTTTATTCAGCTCATTTCTTGCTATCCACCCTACACTTACCCCAGCCGTTGCTTGGATTCCAGGAAGAGTTGATATCATTCTTTTCTTATTTGTAATTATATCTATTTGGAGTTTCATTAAATACTTTAAATCTAACAATACGTTTTGGTTAGTTATTCACTTCATGTTCTTTGCTATTGGTATCTTCACCAAGGAAACCACCATTGCCGTTCCTTTCGTATCCATATTATTTATTCAATACTTGGCTTTGTCGCCCAATGGTTTACATCAAGGAAACGGATGGGCATCTATTTTTAGTTTGAAATTTTGGGTAGGTACCCTCAACTATTCACTAAAATGGTTAAAAAAACACTATTACTTGATTTTAGTCTACACGTTAATTCTAATCATTTGGGCCATTTTGAGAAAAAATGCCTTGCCTGATAACCCTTTTGGCTTCAAAGGATTTGTTTTTCACATAATGTATTGCTGGAAGGAGCTTGTGGTATTATGTGGTTCCATTTTCTTACCCTTTAACCTGCAAGTATTTTTAGAGTTTAGTTGGCCATTTTTTGCTTTTGGTGCAATTGGTACACTTCTATTCTTTTTAGTTCCCAAATTAATTCACACTTCATTTAAAGAATTGTTTATAGCAGTATCATGGATGTTTTTATTCATTTTCCCAACCGTTTTGTCCGACTTTATTAACTACCACAGAATGTTTGTTCCTTTAGTGGGTATGGCTTTTATTCTTAAACCTTTAGATACACCGCTATCTCTAAAATCTAAAACCACCGGAATTTTGGCGTTGCTTTTTGGGTTGTTTTTATGGCAATCAATGACGTTTAAGAAAGCCTTTAATACACGAATTTCCTTTTGGAATAATGCCATTGAATACTCGCCAAATTCTGCGTTTGCCAACAATGGTTTGGCATGGAGCTTTCATTTAGATAATGAATTAGATTCTGCTTTGAAATATTACCAACGCGTGATAGAAATTAGACCCGACAGAGAAAATGTACGGATAGGAATGGCGCTTATTCATGAAGGTAGGGATGAAACCTTTATAGCCGATAGTCTTCTTCAATCAGAGTTCTTGGCAACCAAAGATAGCTCTCAAGTATATTTTTACATGGGACAAGTACAACTAGAAAGAGGCGATACCAATCAGGCTATTAAGAATTTAGAACTTGGTTTACCCGCGCAAAAAAGTTCAAGAATTGCCAGAATTTATTACGATACCTTAGGTATTTCTGTAAAAGAAAGAAGTAGGCAATTGATGGATTTTAATAAAAACTAAAACACCATTTTATAAATTCTTTCCATTTCTTGATCTAACTCAGACATACCGATAAACTTACTTTTTCTGATATATTCCTTTCCCTCAAAAAACACCAAAATTGTGGGGTTTGCAAAAACATTGAATGCGCTGGTTAATTTAGGGTTTGAAATTGTATCAACCATTACAAATTTCATTTTAGGAAAATTCATGTTAACCAATTCTTCCACTTTTGGACGTAAAGCCATGCATGGAGCACACTTATTATTTTTAAAATAAATAACCACTCCAGTTTCTGAGTTAATAATATGTTGCAACTCGCCTATTTCCATTTTCAAAATTTGATGCAAATTTAAACTCTCTAAAAAAAAAGGACTGTGATGTTTTACACGTTCTTTTTTGCCACTAAGAACAAATCTGTATTTGTGATAGATTCCGTGAATTTATAAAACCTACTTTCTTCCTTCATTAACCCAAATCCGTTCTTTTTTAACAGTTCAATCAAATGAAATTTTTCATGATAATGTACAAATATTTGTGGGCCATTACCACTACTAGGGCTCTGCAATTTGGAATCTGAATAATTACCAACCATTGTACTTAGAAACAAAACTCCATTCTTGGTGAGTTTTTTATTGGCCAATTCTATTAACTCTTCCATCTGGTTTTTCTCTAAATACGGTAGAATAAATCCACAAATAATAGCATTAAATTTCTCGCAAGTACGCAAAAAACTTAATGCTTCCTGTACCAAAAACTTTGCACAAGGATTATTCTTTTGGGCAATCTCAACCATATTTTCAGAAATATCAACTCCTACTATTTTTAGTTTAGGGTTTTGGACTAATAAAAATTTGGAAATATTTCCTGGACCACAACCCAAATCCAATATGGAAGAGTCTTTTTGGGGAAGTTCATTCAAAACTGTTTGAAAAAGTTCTGCATATTCCTCTTGATTTTTAAATTTTTTATGGTACAATTCTGCACCTGAATTAAACCCTTTTCTTACCAATTCTAATTTATCCATAACTATAAAAAAGCGAGCCATAAGGCTCGCTTCACAAATTATTCAGCCAGTTTTACTGACTTTATATTATCACTGTAAATCCGGTCAATTAAAATGTGTCGTGGATCAATTCCTGCTTTAGCTGGTAATGAATCTACAATCATTTTAAACTCCATTTTTGGTTCATCAAATTTCACCCGCTTTTGATACATTAAATCCTTTTCATCTGCATCAGCAAATAGCCCAATGTCAATCCAATCATTCATAGGAACCTTGGTTTCTCCACCTAAGGAGTCGGCTTTTATTTTAGTTGTTTCTACATTAAGGGTAACTTCAAACTTACCATTATCCAATTTTTTGTAAGTAGCGTCCATCAACCTGTTATCGTAAAGGGTAATTTCTTTAAACCATTCATCTACCGTGCTTTTCATAGAATCTGGCACCACGGGATCAAGATGCCTTAAAAAATCAAGCGATGTAGGATATGGAGGTGCAGCGTATCTGTATTCCTCTAGGAAGGTACGCATGGCCTTATTTACACTATCCTCTCCTATATAATCTTGAAGAGCATACAAAATTACAGATCCTTTACCATAGTGAATATATTGTTGATTTTCTACTTTATACAGCGGTAATTCTTTAATTCGTTCTCCTCCTCTACCTCTCAGGTAACGGTCATGATCGTATTTAATAAACTCACGCATTTTCATAGGGTCATCGGTAATGCTTTTCATCGTCATTAACGAAGAGTATTCAGAAAAGCTTTCACTCATCATTGTTCCTCCTTGCATACCTGCTCCAACTACTTGATGAGCCCACCACTGATGTGCCATTTCATGAGCAATAACCGCATCAATCACATTATTATCAGATTCATCTTCTAGGTTAACCACAAAACCAAATGCCTCTGAATATGGCATGGTTCCAGGAAATGCTTGGGCAAATGTGGCATATCTTGGAAATTCTATAACTCTACATTGCTTATGAAAATAAGGTCCAAAGTTTTCAGAATAATATGCTAAAGACCTTTCCACGGCATCAAGCATCATATCTATATTCACGTCATGCTTTTCATCATAGTACACTTCTATATCTATTCCATTCCATTTTCTAGTTTTTACCTCATACCTAGCCGAAATAAAAGAATAGAAGTTTTGAGAAATATGATCTACTTTATAATGGTAGTAGTTTCTGCCATTTTCGTTCCATTCCTTAATTAACGAACCTGGCGCAATAGCCATCTGATCGTCAGATGTAGAAATAAACGTTTCTGCATTTATGTAATCAGAATGTCCGTCTGTTAAGTAATTGCTCATACAGTTTTTACCACAGTTAACTTCCAGCTCAGGCATCCTCTCCTTTGGCCCTAGATCATACTTTTTACGCGTATTTTTGTCGCTTAACTCAACACTTGCGTTATATCCTAAACTAGGCAAAATAGACATATTATTGAAAAAAGTTCCGTTTTCAATAACACTGGTATTGCCTCTATTGTTAGAAAAACCATTGGTTCTATATTTTGCGAGAATTTCAATTTCAATAGTTTCGCCAGGTTGAATTGCAGGGGACATTTCGAAAATGGTGTAACCATAATATTTATCATCTAATACCACCTTTGAGTTTGGAATATGAAATTCTGGAACAAAATCATCTCCATAGTTGTAATGTAGAGAATCAATAGGGTTTCCAGTTTCATTAGTTAGTTTAATTACTGCCTTTACATCTACATTTCGCTCCTTCGGAAAAATATCAATATGGTATTGGATATCTGTAATTTTTGGTAAATCAACTCCTTCATACTTCTTGAATTTCTTTTCGTAATTAGCCAATAATTCTTCCTGAACGTCAGAGGTTTTATAATCATTTAAAACTTGAGTATTATAGTACACAATTACTGCTACCAAACACCATAAAAATGCTACCACACCCATAGCAGTTCTAAAGCTTTTAGGCACTTGCTTTTTCATTGTTTGAATACGGTCTTTTAAAGAACTGGTAGTTCCTCTATTCCATAGAGCCCCAGCTATCATCAAACTTAAAACGGCAAACAAACCCCAATAGGTATTAAACCAAATAGCTCCTTCCACTCCTGGGCCAAAACCACTCATGTCACTATATCTAACACTTGGTCCCCCTCCAATTTGTAACATATTACTGGAAATATCTAGCATGCTCATTAATATTTCCCATAAAAAGAGAATCAGTATAGAGATGAAATAACCTATGTATTTATTATTTACAACCACTTGAATCATAATCATGACTCCAGACCAAACAAAAAATATGGAGAGGTTAGTTAATACAAAGTCAATAAAATATACGTTTAATTCTATACGTGTAAATCCATTAGCTAATTGGTACAGAATACCACACAATATGAAAAACCAATTTAACAAACTGGTAATCGCCACAAGCGAAAGAGCTTTTGCAGCCAAAGAAATAATGGAGTTATGAGGCGAGGCATCTACTACCTCATTAATTTTACTGTCTCGGTCTCTCCAAACTAATTCACCACTAAAAAATACTAATATGATAACTATAAACATCATGGTAGATCCACCAATGGCATCAATAATTTCATAGGTTAGCGGGTATGATTGTAAACCGAAATATTCAAATCCACCCCATAAACGAGTACCCAATAAAATAGCACTAAAAACAAATAGGATTTTAAAGGTTACACTTTTTCGAATACTTAAAAAATTGGTTTTAAAAAAGCTTTTAAAATGAACCCATCCAGTAGAAGAACTGTAATTAGGGTGCAATTGAGGTAATTCAAAAGTGACCTTTTCTGTGCTAGACTTTTTCTTTTCTTCCTTCCCCTTTTT
Organism: Salibacteraceae bacterium; assembly: GCA_049606935.1. GTDB lineage: Bacteria > Bacteroidota > Bacteroidia > Flavobacteriales_G > Salibacteraceae > CAJXZP01. Next base: position 24,618 of record JBMYWA010000004.1, on the reverse strand, counting down.
ACCTTTTTCTAAAAACGAGAACCTCAAGTAAGACAAACCAATAACGATGGCTCCAAATGCTATCCAAATAACTCTATTCAGTAACAATAGTCCTGAAAAAGCAGGGCTTAACGTGTTCTTTTCAATTGGAGTATAGTATTTAGTGACTAAAGAATAAGTGCGTATTCCAAAGGTATCAAAAATTGCCCCTAAAGTTTCGTTATCAATATCAGACATCAATGAACCTGAAGCTATATAAGCTACGATTATTACCATAGCCCCCACAAATGAAATTACGGTGCTTCTCCATGCCATTGCCAAAGAGTAAATAATTGCTCCGGCAAAAAACATATTTGGTAGAATGAAAATGAAATAATTGTTTACAAAGGTTTCCAAATAGAAATCACCAAAACGAGATGCGTCTTCCCAACCCACCGCAGGTGCAATAATAGTTCCTAGAATAACTCCAATAAACACCCCTAATAGCGGTAGCGTAGAGATAATAAGTGCCCCAAAAAAACGTCCGAAATAATAACCTGACTTGCTTAATGGAGTGCTAAATAAAATTTCATTGAAATTGTTGTTGTAATCACGTAAAGCCGCATTATTAAAAAATGCAGCGGCTATCAGCAATCCAAAGATGGTAAGAACGGTTACAAAAGTGGTAATAACATGAGGCGAGTTTTTCAATACATTACCAATTGAACCACCTATTTGCACATTATCACTGGCAGTAGCCCCGAATACCAAAAGAGCCATTATTCCCATAAAAATGTACACCATGGGTTGCTTTAAGGTATATTTCAATTCATTTAAAAAGAATGTCTTAAACATAAACTTAGAATTTAATTGGGTTAAACAAGTACGTTTGAAGTGTTAATCTTAGAGAAGAAAACATCCTCTAAATTTGGAGTAACTTGTTCAAAGCCCGCGCCTGGATTAGTTTCGCTATACACATGGATTAACGGCTGTCCGGCCACCATTTTATTTGAAATAACCGAATAATTGGAGGCGTAATCATTTAGTTCTGCACGAGTTACTGCTTTTTGATACACTTTACCTTTTAACTCATCGATAGCTGTTTGTGGCGCTCCTTGAAATACAATTTGGCCCAAATTCATGATTGCCATTTTTGTACAAAGTTCACGTACATCATCTACAATGTGAGTAGAAAGAATTACGATCACCTCTTCTCCTACATCAGCTAAAAGATTATAAAACCTGTTACGTTCTCCTGGATCTAATCCTGCGGTTGGTTCATCAACGATAATTAATTTGGGATTACCAATTAGAGCCTGAGCAATTCCAACCCGTTGTTTCATTCCGCCAGAAAAGCCTTTTACACTCTTATTTCTTTTCTCGTAAAGGTTAACTTTATCCAAGAGGTAATTCACTAGTTCTTTACGTTCTTTGCCATTGGTAATTCCTTTTAGAACGCACATATGATCTAGCAATTGCTCTGCCGTAATTCGTGGATAAACTCCGAATTCTTGAGGTAAATATCCAAGTACTTTTCTTAATTCTCCGGGTTGGTTAAAAATATCAATTCCATCCAAGATAGCTGTTCCGCTGTCTGCTTCTTGTAAGGTTGAAAGTGTTCTCATTAAGGATGACTTACCAGCTCCATTAGGGCCTAACAAACCAAACATGCCATTTTCAATTTCAATGGAAACATTATCTAAGGCTTTAACACCGTTAGCATAAGTTTTGGAAAGGTTATTGATTTTTAAAACGCTCATTTTCTTTGAATATTGATTTTATAGTATAGAATTGAAATGTGGTCAATACCACGTTCTCAAAGCTAAAAAAATAAATACTAGAAAATTACCGTTTGTGTAATTAAAGAATGGGTTATTAAAAGAAAATCGTTTTATTTCTGACTACAAGGGATGGTGTCGCCAGGGTAAACTTCGTACCCTTGTTTCATAGCCTCACATTCATTGCAATATGTAACGCCATTACATGCACAAACCCCTTCACAGGTTAAAACACATACCGAATCTTTCATAGACTCTTGAAGAACCGGGTCATGACAAGCATCATTTCTTGGATCTTGGCTACATTGAATAGCCAACACTGAAATAACTAGCAAAACAAAAAACAATACTCTTTTCATCAAAAATTTGTTACTCGATATTAATACGATTAATTCAAGTTATTATTTCATTCTAATTAATAAATGGCGCCAAATATAGTTTAACTCTTCAGACACTACAATAACTGTTTATGCCAACTGTTTTTTAAAGGAACTTCCCACAAAGTTCTTACCTCGCCTAAAGTTTCTACTAGGTTATTAAACACAATTGTTTCTGAATGGATGCCTCCTTGGTCTAATTTATTTTGAAATTCCATCATAGAAAGCACTTCAACGGAGTTATTATCACCATGATAACCAAGGTTCATCTTGTCTAGTAGAACAATATTAAATTCGCTTTCAAATTGCTTCATTAAACCAACAGAACTATCAATGCTGCAGCCAGAAGCTCCGGCAACATTTTCATTCACGGCAATAATGATAAACCGGTTATACACTATTTCAAATCCAGCTTGTAAAGGTGTTCCATGAACTTTCCAACTTTGTACAAAGGCAGAGCCTTTTTGGTTCATTAAATTAACTTCATTTGCCGTTAGCTCTCTATTTGCAGTATAAATCCAAACACGCGAATGGTCAGGGAGTGGAGAAAGTATATTCATCATTTCGATTATAAGTCGGCCGCAGAAGCAATTAATTCAGCCACATCTAGTACCTCTACTTCTGTTTCCTTGTTAAAGTGTTTTACCCCATCGGTTAGCATAGTATTGCAAAAAGCACAACCAGTGGCTACTACATCTGCTTTTACTGCTAACGCATCTTCGGTACGTTCCACATTAATTTCTTTATCTCCTTTTTCCGCTTCTTTAAACATTTGCGCCCCTCCAGCTCCACAACAAAGTGAATTTCTTTTAGAACGAGCCATCTCCACCAAAGTAGAGTCAATTTTTCTTAGTACATCACGTGGAGCTTCATAAACATCATTTCCTCTACCCAAATAGCATGGGTCATGAAAAGCAATAGTTTTGCCTTTAAAAGCTCCCCCCTCTGCCGTGATTTTTCCTGATTTTAATAAATCGTTTATCAATTGGGTGTGATGAACTACTTCAAACTCGCCACCTAATTTTGAATACTCATTTTTAATAGTGTTAAAGCAATGAGGACAAGTGGTAACCACCTTAGTTACTTGATAGCCTTGTAAAACTTGAATGTTCATCATGGCTTGCATTTGAAACAAGAATTCATTTCCAGCTCTTTTTGCAGGGTCTCCGGTACAACCTTCTTCACTACCCAAAACGGCAAATTTCACTCCTGCTTTATTCAAAATCTTCACAAAAGCTTTCGTGATTTTTTTTGCTCTGTCATCAAAACTACCGGCACAACCTACCCAAAAAAGAACTTCTGGTACTTCTCCTTTTGCCGTCATTTCGGCCATTGTAGGAACAACTAATTTATTTTCCATTTTTCTAAATGTTCAATTTGTTAATCACTGAGAATCCTTTCGGGTTACTCATCTTTCCAATTTAATCGGTCTGCCTGAGCAAATTGCCATGGAGCACCATTGTTTTCAATATTGGTATAAACCGCATTCAGTTCAGCAGGTCCTTGAGACTCTTCCATAACCAAGTATCTTCTTAAATCTACGATAATAGATGCAGGGTCAATTAAAATAGGACAAGCTTCGGTACATGCGTTACAGGTAGTACAAGCCCAAATTTCTTCGGGTTTAATGTAATCATTTAACAAAGAAATCCCATCATCGTAATCTGGTCCATTGGCATCAATACCTTTACCCACTTCCTCTAATCTATCGCGGGTATCCATCATGATTTTTCTTGGAGACAAGGCCTTTCCGGTAAGATTGGCCGGGCAAACAGAAGTACACCTACCACATTCTGTACAGGTGTAAGAATCCATTAATTGTTTCCAACTAAGATCTTTAACATCCTTAGCACCAAAACGCTCTGGAACCGCATTTGGGTCTGCCTCTGGCGGAGCAGCATATGGATCAACACTTGGGTCGAACATCATTTCTACTTCTTTGGTTACAGAAGCTAAATTGTTTAATTCTGTTTTAGGATTAAGCTTGGCATAAAATGTATTTGGAAATGCCATAATAATATGGAAATGCTTAGAATAAGGTAGGTAATTTAAAAAGGCCAATATTCCAATAATATGGAACCACCAAGCTCCACGTTCTATGTAAGCCACCGTTTGTAAATTTTCTGGTAGAATTCCTGTTAAAAATTGACTAACCGCAAAATTCATATCTAAGTTTAAGGCATATTTACCTAATCCTGCAGCCTCTAAAATTTCGGGAGATTGAGACATTAATACTTGATCTGCGGCATTCATTATTAATAATGCTGACATCAAAATAAATTCAATGTAAAGAATGTATAAAGCATCATTTTTTGCCCAACCTTTCATTTCCTTACTCCAGAATCGCGGAATTTTGATCACCATTCTTCTCACCCAAAAAATGGTTACTCCAACAATTACGAGTAACGCCAAAATTTCAAAGAAGTTAATGATAATAAAGTAGAAATTACCAAGAATGGAATGAAACATACGGTGTGTACCAAAAATTCCGTCCAAGATGATTTCCAGTACCTCAATGTTAATTAAAATAAACCCTACATAAACGAACAAGTGCAACAAACCTGCAACTGGTCTGGCGCTCATTTTTGATTGCCCCATTGCTACTTTAGCCATGGTCATCCATCTTTCCTTTGGGTTATCCGAACGATCTTCATCTTTACCTAAAAGAATGTTTCTTCTTATAAACCCTACTTTCTTGGCAAAAAGATATCCTCCGGCTCCTAGAACTACTAAAAATATTATTGAACTAATCATGCGTCTTGTTTATTCTATTTAGTCTCTTTTTCTTTACTATCCTTTCCTCCCCAAATAGAAAAATGAACATATCTTTTTGGGTTTTCTTTCATATCTTTTAGCAACACATCTAAATCGGCTGCAGATTGGTTTAGGTTAATATACAATGAGCTATCGTTCATTAACTTGCCCATAGTTCCACCACCATTATTTAGTTTATCCATGGCATCTTTCATGGAAAGCACAGCCAGATTTGCGTTGTCTAAAATTTGGTTAATATCTGTTTGACTTAAGGAGTCTGTTAAAACATGAATATTTTCTAAGCTACTTGAAATATGATGATTATTCTCTTTTAAATTAGAAGTAACAGAAGCTAAATTAGAGGTGATTTGGTTGATATTGGATTTTTCAGCAGTCATAATTTCATTTACTGCATTTAAAGAAATTTGAACAGTTTGCAATAATGTATCTATTCGAATAAGCAATGATTTTGCTCTTTCTTCATAGGGTGCAATTCGTCTGTTAATTTCAGACATCATACCTTCGGCATCCAAGCTCTTTAAAGTGTCTCCTGTTTTGGCCAAATTAGGAGCATCTCCAATAATCAAGTTAATGGCTTTAGAGCCAAACAAATCCGTACTTAATACTTGGGCAACCGTGTTTTCTGAAATCTGTATAGACTCATCGGTCACCACATATTCGGCAACTAGCCTACCAGACCCTCCTCCCAAAAACTGGATAGTTTTTACCTTTCCAATAGGAAAGCCGTTAAGAACAACTTTACTACCAACATGCAACCCTTCCACATCTTGATAAACGGAATAAAAGGTAAACCCCTTGTTAAACAAACTGTTACCTTTTAGGTAATTAAAACCAAACCAAGCTACTACTAGTCCAATTAATGTTAAAATACCTACCTTAATTTCCTTTACTCCCATTTAGAAAAAATAATTTTCAAATTTGCCATTTTTCGGCCACAATACCGAAGAATACTTGGTTTTTATTTTTGACCCAATATTGATTGGGCTTCTTTTAAAGAAATTTCAGAGCCTTTATAGAAAGCCACCATAAAACAATCCTTAAAATCTTTTTTTCTTAGCTCTCTTTGATACTCTAATGCTTTGTTAAAATCACTAAAATGCCCCAAATAATATGTGTATCTACCATTTTTTTCAGACATACTTATATTACCATGACCTTTAAAATTATAGCTCTTAAGTTCTAGTTTTTTGGTGGATTGCGATATTTGAATTCTATATTCTATATCCGAATTCTTGGTTGGAGTTTCCTTAGATATATCTAAACCAGTTACATTCCCAGGTTTTGGAGCTTCGGGAACCGGAGGAGCCGATTGCTTTGTTTTGGGCTCATTTTTTTCTTTAGGTTTTGATTCGGTACTTTCTGCTTTTTTAGAAGTATCTATTCCTTCCAGTTTAATTTTGTATTCTTTAAAAGCTCTATAAATAGCAGAAGCCATATAAGTTTGGCCTTTGGATGAGTTTAAAAAATCCTCTTCTTCTTTATTACTGATAAAACCTAATTCTATTAATACACTTGGCATCATGGTGTAAGAAATTACCCAATAACCTGCTTGTTTTACTCCTCTATTTTTTCTTCCAACTCGGTAAGTAAATTGTTTTTGAACTAAATCTGCAAACAAGATGCTGTTATCTAGGTAATTTTGCTGCATCATTGTTAAACCTACCATTGTTTCAGGTGAATTCGGATCAAACCCCTGGTAATGTTCTTCATAGTTATCCTCAAGGGTGATTACCTGATTTTCTCGTTTCGCGACCGCTAAATTTGACGCTTCCTTAGATACTCCAATAACATAAGTTTCAGTACCTCTAGCCGATTCGTTTCCATTGGTATTACAATGCACTGAAATAAATAAATCTGCTTTGGCATCATTAGCTACTTTAGTACGTTGACGTAGTTCAATAAAATTATCACTATCTCTAGTCATAATTACTTCTACACTATCATAATATTTTATGATATAGTCCCTCAGTTTTAAACTTATCGCCAAAGCTACATCAGCCTCAGTATTCTTATGTCGACCAGTACCAATTGCTCCGGGATCCTTTCCTCCATGGCCTGGGTCAATAATAACTCTTTTTAAAGTATAACCCGTGGGAGTTTGGGCTTTTGATTCCACATTTAATAGAAGTAAAATAAAAATTGCAATGATGGATGTATATTTCATTAAATATGTTCTTTCAATTTGTTAAAGATTCGTGCGTAGCAAGTACGTTTGACTAAATTTGCAGCATCAAATTCGATACCAACAAAAATATCATCGTTAAACAGTAGTCCTTGAACATTGAAAATAAAATAATTCACGCGTTGGTGTTAATTGTATTTACTATGCTTTTCAGTATTTTAAATGCGAAAGGATATTACGAAAACGAAGGCTTATTCGTCTCTAAATCAGACTCGATTGAATCTCTATTACCTGACTCCACCAACATCCCTGTAGAATCAAACCCGATTGACACCTCAAAAATTGATTCCATTAAAGAAATAATGGAGTCTCCAGAAAAAATGGAATCGGCTTTTAGGTCAAAAGTTAAATATCATGCCAATGATAGTATAATGATTGATAACGTGAATAATAAAGCTTTTTTATGGGGAGAAGCTTGGGTTGAATACGAAGACATAAAATTAGATGCTGATTATCTTGAAATTGACTTTGCCAGGAACGAAGTACTTGCTAAAGGGTTAGTTGACAGTACTGGACAGTTAACCAACACACCAGTTTTCAAAGAAAAAGGAAAGGAATATAAATCAGGGGAAATGGTTTACAACTTCCAAACAAAAAAAGGCCTCATAAAAAAAATTACTACCCAAGAAGCCAGCGGTTATATTCATGGCGAAACGATTAAAATGGCATCGGAAGATGTTTTTTATATTAAGAATGGAAAATACACTACCTGTAACCTAGAGAGTCCGCATTATCACGTGCAAGCCGGGAAACTAAAAATTATTAATAATGATAAAATTGTAACTGGACCTGCTTATTTAGCGGTTGAAAATGTACCTACGTTTTTAGCTACTCCATTTGGGTATTTCCCTAATCAAGATGAAAGGACATCTGGAGTATTGGTTCCTGCAATTGGAAGTTCGGAAACAAAAGGCTTTAATTTAACTAATGGTGGGTATTACTTTGGTTTTAGCGACCAATTTGACTTAAAGTTATTGGGTGATGTTTATACTAATGGTAGTTGGTCTGGTCGTGCGGTAGGTAGATATAATACCCGATATAAAAGGTCTGGAAATTTCAGTTTAAACTATACGGTGAACAACGATGGTGAAAAAGATTTGCCAGATTATACGCAAAGAAAATCATTCTTTTTCTCATGGAGTCACCGACAAGCTAGCAAAGCCAAGCCAAACAGTGATTTTCAGGCAAAAGTGAACATGGGTAGCTCAGATTATTTTCAAAATGATTTAAATGTATCTACTCAAAACTATATTAGAAACGAGTTCACATCTAATATTACTTATACCCAAAGATTTGGAAGAAGTCCGTTTTCTGCCAGCATTAACGCCAGTCACAACCAAAACAATGTGGACTCTGTAATTAATTTCACCCTTCCTGAATTAACCATTAATATGGCACGTGTTAACCCATTTAAACGTAAAGTAAAAATAGGAAGAGATAGATGGTATGAAAAAATAGGGATTAATTATACCGGAAATTTTAAAAACAAATTATCCACAAAAACAAATCAGGTTTTTAGAATTCAAGACCCCGAAGATTTAAACGATAGTAACTTTGTATTTGTGGAGCCCAAAATTAATAACGGAGTAAATCAAACCATTAATGCTAGTACCTCTTTAAAATTGGGGCACTTTAATTTATCTCCAGGTATAAGGTACCAGGAAACATGGTATTTTCAATCTGTTAACCAAAGTTGGGACCCCACTGCTTTAAATGACAACAATGAATTAGGGGCAATAGTAAAAGATTCCACCAATGGTTTTTATAGATATGGAAGCCTAAATCTTAATGCTTCCCTAACCACAAAAATGTATGGAATTTATGCATTTAAGGGAGAAAACTTAAAGGCAATTAGACATACGATGACTCCCTTAATTGGAGTAGTTTATAGACCTGACTTAAGCTCCATTCACCCCGAATATTTTGGAACAACCCAATCTGATACTTTAGGTAACACCACTAAATACACCACCTTTGATGACCAGCGAAATCTTGGGTATGGGGTACCTAACGGTTCAGAGCAAGGGTTATTAACCTTAGGCCTACAAAATATTGTGGAAGCCAAACGTAAAAAGCGAAACGACACCACAGATGCTTACAGTAATGTAAATATTATTGATGCCTGGAATTTCAATACAAGCTACAATATGTTAGCTGATACCCACCAATGGGATTTTTTAAATATGAATGTACGGATGAAATTAGGTAAGTATATAAATTTCAATACCAACACCAGATCTGATTTTTATGGATTGGAAACAAATTCAGAAACTGGTGAAGTGACCAGAAGTACCAATTTTCATTTCAATTCTACTAATCAACCTCTTAGATTAATTCAATTAAAATCAGCCCTAGGACTTAACCTTTCAGGCAAATCTCAAAATAGCAAAAAAGAACAATCAGAGGTGAATCAATTAAATGAAGCTCCAGATGGAAATGCGATTTACCAAGAAGTGCAATATGTAGATTTTAATATTCCATGGAATCTTAAAGTGAATTACGTTTTCACTTATACAAAGCCATTAGATGAAGAAATATTAGTTAATTCTTTAGCCTTTTCAGGTAGCGTTAACCTAACTCCGGGATGGAAAATAAGAATGAGTTCATCCTTTGATTTTGACTTAGAAAAACTTGGCTATACTACCATTGACATATATAGAGACCTTCATTGCTGGCAAATTGATTTAAGTGTAATTCCATTTGGAGATCGAAAAAGTTTTCGTGTAAACTTAAAAGTTAAACAAGGATTTTTACAAGATTTGAAACTTAGCAAGAACAGTCGTTGGTTTGACGGTTAAAAAAACCATTCTATCATGAAATACATTTTAATCATTTTTCTACTTCCGTTTTCCATATTCAGTCAAAAGAATTTGGACTCTGTAATAGTAGAGTCTAAATCATTTCAATTAGAAATGAACGAATCTTATGCCGATTCGAATCACTCTCCTTTAACCAAAGAGGATTTGGCGAATTTTGAAGAATTACCATTTTTTGAAATTGATTCCTCCTTTTATGTGGTAGCTAGATTTGAAAGAGCTCCAAAAAGCAAATCAATTAAATTCAAAACTAGCACAGATCGAAGGCCAAAATATGAAATATATGGAACGATATATTTTAAAATCAATCAACAACCTTTTTCTTTAAAAGTGTATCAAAGTCATAGACTTAGAGAAAGAGAAGAGTTTAAAGATTATTTATTCCTCCCCTTTACAGATTTAACTAACGGAAAAACATCCTATGCCGGTGGAAGATATATTGACCTAAAAGTACCAGAAGGAACTGAATTAATAGTCAATTTTAATAAAGCGTACAACCCCTACTGTGCATACAGCAGTCTGTACTCGTGCCCCATAGTTCCAGAAGAAAACTTTTTGGATATTGAAATAAATGCAGGTGTTAAGGCTCCAATAAATCATTAATAATGGAGCTAGTAGATGAAAACAAAATAAGATCATTTGTTGACCCAAATTTAAGCTTATCGGTAAACCAATGGGAGCAATTCTTCAGTATTTGGAGAAAAGTTACCTTTAGTAGAAAACAAATAATTAGTGAATACGGAGCAACGGAAAAATATCTCTATTTTGTACTTGAAGGCTCGCAGAGAGTATTTTACACAGACCATGAGGAAAAGGAAGCTACCTTAATTTTCACCTACCCAGTTTCATTTGGAGGAAATTTAGATTCATTTTTACTTCAATCACCCGCTCCATATTACTACCAAGCACTTACTAAATCAACTCTTCTTAGGGCGAGTTATGCTGATATTTTACAAATCAGGAATTCCATTCCTGAAATTAATATGTTTTTTGAAAAATCAATAAGCTTTGCTTTAAAGGGGTTACTAGAAAGAATGACCGAACTTCAATGCTTTTCATCTCAAGAAAAATTCAAAGCACTGTTAAAAAGGAGTCCGCACATTTTGCAACTCATTCCAAATAAATACCTCGCCAATTATATTGGTGTAGACCCCACCAACTTCAGTAAATTCATTAATTCCGTACCATTTTAAATATTGGTAAATACCAATATTTATTTTTTCCTGATATTTCAATTTTGTGGTTTAATAACTAAAACCATAAACAGATGAATTATTCAAAAGTCATTCCCATTACCGTTAACACCATTAACTCCATCTTTATTTTTAGCGTTTTTTACGTGAGTGTTCTCTCCCTATTAGATCCCCAAGCCACCATGAATTTAGTAGATGTTCAGCTCGAAAACAACGATGCCTTAAGTTCTATTCGAGGAATTTACGGGGGCGCAGGACTTGCCATTACTATAGGCACAGCTTTTTTGTTAATTAGAAACAACCTTTGGGCTTCTGCCTTTTACGCCATATTCTGGGGTGGCTACGCTCTATCAAGAATTATCACAATTTTTGTAGATGGCCCGCTTGGAGCATTTGGAAATCAATGGTTAACTATTGAATTATTATTTTGCTCATTAGGCATCTTGTGTACATTTTTATTACAAAAACAGCTAAAAAAAGAGGGAGCTAAATAGCCCCCTCTTTTTATTTTAATTCCTCTTTAAAAACCTTCCTAAACTTTTCCATTTTGGGCTGAATTACATAGGTACAATATCCTTGATTTGGATTATTTTTATAATAATTTTGATGATAATTTTCGGCCTTGTAATATCTTCCTAATGGTGTTACTTCGGTTACAATTTTATTCGGATATGCCTTAATTTGATTCAACTCTTTAATTTTTTGAATAGCGATTCCCTTTTGTTTTGGAGTTGTATAAAAAATGGCCGACCTGTATTGAGTTCCATGATCTGCACCTTGATAGTTCAATGTGGTAGGGTCATGGGTTTTAAAGAAAATTGCAAGCAAAGTTTCAAAACTAACTACCTCCGGGTCATACAATAATTTAGCTACCTCGGCATGACCCGTTTTTCCGCCCGAAACTTCTTTATAAGTAGGGTTAGCATATGTTCCTCCGGTGTATCCACTTTCTACGGAGTATACACCCTTCACCTCCTGAAAAACCGCTTCTACACACCAAAAGCAACCTGCTCCAAAAACAGCGGTTTCCAAATTATCCTTTGCGCCTACCCTAAAAAAAGTAAATATTAAAAATCCTAAAACAACGACTACCTTTTTCATAATTCCATATTTATTCTCAAATTTACACTTCACAATAGTTAAATATTGTCATGCAAAACACAGTTGTTTTTTGACAACATTTTTTTAACAAAACCACAAATACTTAGCAACCATTCTAAATAAATTCTCGTCAATATTTTCAGGTTAATGAATTGTATTAAATTTTCAAAATTGCCAATTCTAATTTACCTTGCTCGCTTATGAATAAATGCCTGATATTAATATTTTGTTTACTCCTTTCCTTTACCGGATTTGCCAAGAAAAAGGAATTAGGTAACACCAGGTTTCAGTTCATTCCGAATCATGGCCAATTTCATGATAACGTAAAATTTAGGGTTGATGTACCCTTTGGTAAAATGTTTTTAGAAGCAACATCATTTACTTATCACTTTTATGATGGCAGTGTATTAAGTAAAATTCATCACCACCATGAAGAAGTGGACTCCACAAATAATTTAATGCAGTTTCATGCATACAAAGTAAAATTTGAAAATGCCAATGAAAACCCTAAAATCCTGCCTTCTTTAAAAGCACCCAACCACTTTAACTTTTACTTAGGAAACGACAAGTCGAAATGGGCAAAAAAAGTACCGGCATACGAAGAAATTACTTACCAGAATTTATACAACGGCATTGATCTAAAGCTATTTAAAAATGATAAGCAACAACTCAAATATGACCTTATTGTTGCCCCAAATTCAAAACCAAATGATATAAAAATTTCCTACAACGGTGTTGACTCCGTTTATTTAAAAAATGGTAAATTATATGTGATTACTTCTCTAAATGAAAATTGGGAAGAAAAGCCGCAAGCCTGGCAAATAATCAACAACAAAAAACAAAAGGTTAATTGTAAATATCATCTGGAAGGCAATACCCTGAGTTACGTATTCCCAAATGGCTATGATGAGAACCATGAGCTGATAATTGACCCCATTATGGTCTTCTCATCCTATTCTGGCTCTTATGCAAATAATTTTGGGTACACTGCCACTTACGACAAGTATGGTTTTTTATATTCGGGAAGCACGGCATTTAACCCAGGTTATCCTGTTACCATCGGAGCCTATGATACAACTTGGTCTGGTGGTACAGGTGGTGGTGGGCAAGCAGGAACCGATATGGCCATTACTAAATGGGACACCACCGGTACTTTTTTAATTTATTCTACATATCTTGGTGGCAGCTCTGATGAATCACCCCATAGCTTGGTAGTATCTGAGTATTCTGAGCTTTTTGTAATGGGCACAACAGGTTCTATTGATTTTCCTACAACCCCAAATGGTTTTGATACTAGCTTTAATTTTAACACCCCACTTATTCCGGTAAGTGTTCCAGGCACCGGTGTAACCTACATTAACGGGGCAGACATTACAGTGACCCGGTTTGACAGTTCTGGAAGTAGTTTACTAGGCTCCACATTTTTAGGAGGTACCCATACCGATGGAATAAATAATGGTGCCAATAAATATAATTACGCAGATGAATTTAGAGGTGAAATTGAAATAGATAAAAAAGGAAAAGTTTATGTTGTTTCCTGTACTCGAAGTAATGATAACCCGGTCACAGCAACTGGATTTCAAACCTCAAAAATATCTCCCTCCACCATTGATATGGATGGAATTGTATATAAACTAAGTCAAGATCTTTCAACATTAGAATGGACCAATTACTTGGGGGGAATATCGGCTGATGCGGCCTACTCTATCGCTATAGATCAAAACAATGATATTTATATTTCTGGAGGAACTTATTCCTTTAATTTCCCAACAACTCCTTTAGCATTCGACACCTCTTACAACGGAGTAAATGATGCTTTTGTGACCAAAATTTCAGAAGATGGAAACACCATGCAATATTCCACATTTTACGGTTCAGTAAATTATGATCAGAGTTATTTTGTAGAGTTAGATTATCAAGATTACCCACATATTTACGGACAAACTTCGGCTCCTAGAGGAGAACTGGTAACTAATGCTATATACAACGACTCTTCTGGAGGCCAGCTAATTACAAAACTCAGCCCTCAACTAGACTCCGTTGTTTGGTCTACACGATTTGGAACCGGAAGCGGCACGCCAGACATTTCGCCAACTGCCTTTTTAGTGGATGTTTGTAGCGCGGTATATTTAAGTGGTTGGGGACAAACCAATGGACTGGATACTGCAGGCAATCCTTATCAAGGAACTACTGATGGTAAAGATTTTTATTTAATGGTAATGAGTGCCGATGCTAGTTCGCTAGAATATGCTACCTACATAGGTGGTGCCGGTACCGGTGGTGACCATGTTGATGGTGGAACAAGCAGGTTTGACCGAAAAGGGAAAATATATCAGGCCGTTTGCGCTGGATGTGGAAATTTTGATGACTTTCCAACAGAACCAAATCCCGGTGCTTGGTCAAACACCAACAACACCACATATTACCAAGGTTGCAACCTGGCCGTTTTTAAAATGGACTTTCTCTTGCCCATTGTAATTGCCGAGTTTGACGCCCCTTCTACAGGATGCGCTCCTTTAACCATTGATTTCACCAACTTGAGTAAGCAACAGTCGCAAACTACATTTTTTTGGGATTTTGGTGATGGAAGTAGTTCAACTCAATTTGAACCTACACATACCTACTCTTTTCCTGGAGTGTACACCGTTAAACTATTTGTTAGCGATGCAGCCACATGTAATATATCAGATTCTTCCAGTATCGAAATTACCATAATAAATAACACTACAACTATTATTCCTTCGGCCGTGGCATGTAACGGAGAGGGGGTTCAAATTGGCATACCTGAAAGTAATGATCCGTATATCTCTATTAATTGGTCGCCTACGAGTTATTTGTCTGATTCTACAATTTCTAACCCCATCGCTTCTCCAGTAATAAATACTACGTACACGCTAATTCTAGATAATGGCATTTGTGCAGATACCTTAGTGCAACTTGTAGAAGTAGATTCTATATCTGTATCCATTTCTGGGCAATCTACCGTTTGTTTACAAGACGCTCCATTTCTTCTGCAATCTACTACCTACGGTACTGGAATTAGTTATTTGTGGTCTAACTTTAACGATTTCTCAGATACCATTCCCTCAAATCCTGGAGGGCAATCAGTATGGGTTACCCCATCTGACTCCGTAAACACCTATTATTTGCAGGTGATTTCTGACAAGGGATGTATTGGTATTGATTCTTTTCAAATTACCGTAAGGGATTTACAAGACCCTATTATTGCAAGTTTTATGGATCCTGGATTAGCATGTGCCCCTGCCTTAATCAATTTCACTAACACTTCAGACAGTTTAACCTCTACAACCTATTTATGGGACTTTGGGAATGGAAACCAATCTACTAATTCAAATCCATCCACAACTTACATTAACAAAGGCATATATACGGTCACTTTAATTGCCACCGACTCAAGCATTTGCCCACAATCAGACACCTTTGCTTTAGATGTTACGATTAAAGCAGATAGTAACTATTCCGTAAATACCTTGGCATGCTATGACCAACCTACTGAAATAGGAATTCCTGCAGACACCACTAGTGGAACCACCTACTCTTGGACACCCTCAACTGGTTTAAGTGATTCAACTATTCATAATCCAACGGTAACATTAACATCTAACGCAACCTACCTCTTAGTAGTTAACCATGTATGTACAGACTCAGTGATTAATACTGTAACAGTTACACCAATAAGTGCCGCTACAGATAGCCTTTTTATCATTTGTAGTGACAACCCAACATTTACTCAAATGGGTAATTCAAATGGTACTGGAGTGGAATTTGTTTGGTCTACCAATTCAAGTTTAACCGATACATTAAACACTAGCCTAAACGATAGCTCTTTTACAACAACTCAAACAAGTACTTTTAAGTATTATTATTTTAATGTGACTAGCGCTCAAGGGTGCCAAGAAATAGATAGTCTTCAGGTGGTTATTAGTGACCAAACAGTTAGCATTTCGAGCGATACATTTATTTGCCAAGATGACACCATTCAGTTATCCGCTCAAAACTCTTTTCCTGTAAACGAAATGGATTTTTATTGGACCCCAACCAGTGCCATAATTGGCGCTAATGATACCTCTAAGATTACGGTAGCTCCTTTGATAAATACTTACTATTATCTATCCGCTATTAATGACAGTGGATGTATTTATTCCGACTCGATTTTAGTAGAGGTTTCAAAAATTAATAATCAAACCGTAATTGCCACTGCAGATGATGATTCTGTAATTGTGGGGTTCCAAACTATTTTAAGAGCAGAACCAAATACTGGTTATAATTATACCTGGACACCTGCTAACAATTTAGAAACACCAAATGAAGCAAACACCGCAGCTTCACCTACTGAAACCACTACATATACTGTAAACATTACAGATCCAGAAAATGCAAATTGTAGTTATTCTAACGAAGTTACCGTTCATACGTATGAGATAAACTGTGGAGAACCTGATATATTTATCCCAAATGCGTTTTCTCCTAATGGCGATGAAGAGAATGATGTTTACCAAATTACAGGCAAAGTGGTAGAAGAAATTGATTTGAAAATTTATAACCGTTGGGGGGAGTTGGTATTTGAAACTACCGATCCTCAAGAGGGTTGGGATGGAACTTTTAACGGTACAGATGTAGACCCAGTAGTTTTTGTGTACAATCTTTCGGTAACCTGTATTGACCGCAGAGAATTTACTAAAAAAGGAAATATCACGGTAATCCGCTAATGAAATATTTCTTTCCATACGTTTTGTTAGTACTTGGTGTTTTTACTTTTGGCATCCAGTACTCTAGCAATGGGCAAGACATTCATTTCTCTCAATTTAATCAAGCTCCACTACGTTTAAACCCAGCTCTTACGGGGCAATTCAATGGCTCTTACAGGGTAGCTGGTATTTTTAGATCTCAATGGAGGTCAATCACTGTGCCGTACTCCACCGTTTCATTTTCTGGAGATGCTCATAACTTTCTTGGTAAAAATGGACTAGGAGCTGGTATAGATTTTTTTTACGACAAAGCAGGAGATGGAAACCTTGGCACGATAAATTTTAATCTAGATGGATCTTATACCGTTAGAGTAGGCAGTTCTAACAAAAATCACTTATCTGCAGGAATTCAAATTGGATGGGCACGTAGACAAATAGACCCAACCAATTTGGTGTTCAACAATCAAAATGACGGAGGTAACTCTTTAGAAACTTTTGAAACTGGAAAAAGCTACGCAAATATTTCTACTGGATTAGTTTGGAATACCAAATTTGAGAAGCGAAAAATATTGGAACTAGGTATGGCTTTTCATAATCTTACTCAGCCTAATGTAAATTTCTATACGGATAGTGACTACAAATTACCCATAAGACTCTCCTTTCATGGTAAATACCAATTTAAAATAAATTCTAAAATCGATCTTGTTCCCAGCGTTTTGACAATGTTTCAAGGTCCACATCAACAAATTACCCCAGGTATTTCAGGTAAATATATCTTGGATAGTAGAAGTCATCACTACAGAGCCGTTTATCTTGGTTTATGGACACGTACTGGAGATGCCGGCTTTATTTCTATGGGAATGGACTGGAATACGCTAAACGTAGGAATTTCATATGATGTTACCTATTCTAATTTGCAAGTGGCATCAAGGTACAGAGGAGGGTTTGAAATTAGTTTAATCTACATTTTTCAAGAAGCCCTTCCCAAACGAAAATTTTATAAAACTTGTCCAACCTATTTATAAACTCATTGCATTTCCTCCTAAATAAATATAATTTGAAAAGTGCGATGAAGAGCAGTATTGCCGTTGCATGTCTTTTGATCCTTACCCATTCAAGTTTTGGTCAAGATTGGTCAAGATATGGTCATCGTTCTTTTAATGAAAAAGATTATTACGGGGCTGCCTATTACTTTAATCAAGCTCTTCAAAATGATTCTGTCAACCTTGAAACTATGTGGTTTTATGCAGAATCGGAAAGATTAGCAAATCATTATAAAAAGGCTGGTAAAGCTTACAAACAATTAATGGAATTGGATGAGAAAGTAGCTTATCCGGATGCAGTGTACTATAGAGGCGATATGCTTAAACGCCAGGAAAAATATGAAGAAGCCGAAGTATATTTTAAGTTTTATAAGGAGGTATGCGATGATAAAACCAAAGTTTTATACAAACAAAGTAAAACTGAAGTGCAAGCGTGTTTATTGGCTAAATCATGGCTAGAAATGAAGCAGGAGGTAGAAATTAATCACCCTCCTTTTAATCTGAATAGTTTTGATGCAGAATTTGGCCCGCAAATTTTAAACGATAGCCATATTATTTTTTCATCCTTAAGGTTTGACTCCTTAAAAACAAAAAGTATTGAAGTGAGTGCTGACCAATATAAATCATTGATTTATGAAGCCTTTTTAACAGAATCAGGCTGGGAAATTGAAGCATTAGATCACGTTATTAATGATACGCTTGTTAATAATGCAAACCCCGCTATTTCACCTGACAGCTCTCAATTATATTTTACCAGATGTAACGAAAAAGGATGTAACATTTACGTTTCAAACTGGTATAAAGACCATTGGGAAAACGCGGTTCAATTAGGGCCCAACATAAACGAAGAAGGAAAAATCAACACACAGCCCATGGTGGCCATTTTACCCAATGGAAAAACGTATTTATTTTTCTCTTCTAATAGGTCTCGGTCTAAGGGAGGTATGGATATTTGGACAGTAGAGATAAAAGGAAATGGGACGAAATACGGACGGCCCAAAAATGCAGGTAGAAAAATAAACACCAAAGGAGATGATATTACACCATTTTTTAACCAACAAACTGGCGAACTTTTTTTTAGTAGTGAATTTCACCCTGGTTTTGGCGGCTTTGATGTATTTAAAACTTCTGGTCTACCCGGAAAATTCATTGCTCCACGTAATATGGGCATCCCCATAAACTCTGCCTCTAACGATATTTATTATTCGAAATCAGATACCATTAACAAAGGGGCTTTTGTTTCTAATAGGCCATCGGGCTATGCCTTGAAAGGAGAATCATGTTGTAATGATATTTATTTCTTTGGACCTATCGATACCAACGCAGTAGACACCATCTTAGAAGAAATTCCAGTAGAGGAAAACCTGGAAGTAAGGTTAAAAGCGGTACAGTTCTTACCCTTGGCCCTTTATTTTGATAACGATAAGCCAAACTCCAATTCAAGGGCTACTTCAACCTCCTTTGACTACAAAGAAACCTTTGACAATTACTTGAACAGGAAACCCATGTTTTTAAGCCAAGCTCCTAATAAAACGGAAATAGATTCCTTTTTTGTTCAGGATGTAGAAATTGGGTTCACTAAACTTCAAATGCTGGCTGACTCTCTAATTAAATACCTCGATATGGGTTACAAACTTCAACTTGGTGTAAAAGGGTACACCAGTCCATTAGGTGATGCCGACTATAACGACAACCTTGCGTTAAGAAGAATTAGTTCGATTGAAAATTACCTTTACAACTGCAAAGAAAATGCATTGAAACCTGCCATTGATAGTGGTTTATTAAAATTTAGACAAATTCCATTTGGAGAGTTTTTCTCACAAGGTAATATTAGTGATGATTTAAAAAGTAAAAAACAATCGGTGTATAGCACCGGAGCATCTGAGGCCCGAAAAGTGGAAATTATTTGGGTAGAACAAACGTTACCCGGTGACTCTAATGCTATAGTGGTTTTTCAAAACACCACTTACAAATTTGGAACACTACCTGTTAACACAGAAGTGGAAACCACCTTTAAATTTACCAATTCTGGCGAAAAACCTTTATTTATTGAAGATGTATCCTCCAATTGTGATTGTGTCACGGCAGAATATTCATTTGAACCTGTACCTCCCGGAGAAAGTGCCGAAATAAAGGTGAAATTAAACACCACTGGTAGAAAAGGTTTACAATTTCATGGTTTGGTAGTTACCTCCAATGGTAAAACTCCCGAACATCAACTTTTTATTCGCGGTATTATGGAAATGCCTTTCAACGAATAAATTATTGCTTCGGTTTATAAACCACAGTTGTGGAAGCTGGATATTTTTTTGATAGATTGGCCGGCCTTATGGTTCTACACTGAAACCCTCCACCACAATTAGGGCATACATTTTTAAACACTTCGGTGGCGCAATTGCTACAAAAAGTGCATTGAAAAGAACAGATCATGGCCTCAGCAATATCTGGCTTTAAATCAGTATTGCAGTTTTCAATTGTTGGTCTTAACTCTAACCATCCCGTTTAAGTAATTATTCTCCTCTTTTTTTATATTCTCGCATTTTTTTGGTGGGTTGAATAATGGAGTAACCCTCCCACAAAGTATCATCAAATTGGTCTACATAGTTCACAATATGATACTTTTTTTGATTAAAAGACTTAAAACTATTGGCAGAAATTGGTTCATTATTAAGCACTAACAATTCAAAAGAGTTTTGAGCATTCATTTTAATATTTATCCCGAGTTTAATTTCTTTTATGGTCTTATCCCACATAAAGCGTTCACGTTTTTTCAAAATAGAAAACTTTCGTTTTATTGATATTTTTTCGCCTGTTTTTTTAGAACAATACACCAGATTATACGTGGAGTCTTGTTTAGCAAAAAGTACCGATCCTGTAAAAACATCTTGCCTGTACCCTATTCCTAGTATTTGAATATCTGTTCCTGTTTTTCCAATATCGTAGGCATAATCAGCCCGTATTAAAGCATAAGTTTCTACAGAAATATACGCTCTTCCAATAAAGGTACCACCACTTTTTGGAGTGAAATCAATAATATACACATCCTCTGAACCCACATTGGTTCCCCCCACTAATTTGTATTTATACTTTCCAGTGGCATGTAAAAACTCCCAATCATCTTCATCGGTAAGTTGGCCGTATTTAACCGCGTTTTTTATTGGATAAAAACTACTTTTCGTTTTTCTTCCGTTTTTGGGTCTATCGCTATCTGTTGAGTCTACACCATCCACAGTCATCTCTCCAGATAAAGCTCCGGTTTTAAGTTTCCAGTACTCATCATCTTTGGTATCCGCAAAAACTTCTTTAAAAACAGATTCAATCATTTTCATATCTGCTATTTCCTTTTCTTTTAAGGAAACTGTTTTTATTGGTGACAACTTGTATTTAGTAGAGTCAATTGCAATTGGTGAGTAATAAATATCGGCCAGCAAATCGGTATAGGAAGTAGAATGCCTAGGTGTTTTTCTTTCCAATTCTTTAATCATTTTTTCATCCAGTACAGAGATGGTACTTTTTTTATACTCCATTTCTAGATTATCCACATCTTCGGTATTTCTATACCTGAAAAACACATTGCTTTTATTCCTACTATTAGCGTAGTTTTTTGCTCTATTTTCAACCACTTTTTTAATAATATCTTTTGGGTTAGGTGGTGCTCCAAAAACAAAAACCTTATTCAAATTTTGAATATCTTCTTCTAACAAAACGGTTTTCATTTTTAGTACATCCTTAATTAGGTAGGTTGTTGTTTTATAGCCAATATATTGAAAACTAATGGAGTCAGTACTTAAAACATTCAGCGTGTCCATTTGAAACTCACCGACTTCATTGGAAATGGTACCTTTATTTATTCTTTGAATCACTATGTTCGCATAGGGCAACGGGTCTTTTGTTTCGGCATCTAATAAAAGCCCACGAATCTCTGAATAGTTAAAATTGCTGGTATCACTAACCTGTGCTTGCAAACTCAAAGAAATAAAACTCAGTGCGAAAAAAAATTTGAAAAGAAAGTTCATGGTGAAAACAATTAAATGGATGGAGGAATGGTAAAAGTAGATGTATTTACTTTAGATTCAAATTGAAACAGATTAATTGTCAATTTTTAACGCGCTCAAATACCTATCTCGAAGAACCTGATTATGATGAATATTATGCCCAGAAATAAACCATCCCATCATTCTTGCTGTGCAGTCAATTCCATTGGCATTACCAAAAAAATCCAAGTTTTTAATGGGTAACGATTTTACCAAAGAAATTGTAGATAAACGGGCTATTTTAAAATCTTCAAAGATACTAGGCAGGGTAAGTAATGCTGTACCATCAAACTCAATGTAGTTGTTCTCTTCAAAGCCAAGTAATTTTCCTTTCTCGTTTCTGGCTAAACTTAATAAACGGTATGCTAGAATACGTTCACAATCTATCATATGTTGAATTAATTGTTTGATATTCCATTTACCTGGGGCGTATGCGAATGTTTCTTCTTTATTAGATACTTGCTTTATAAGCTCCTCCGTTTCATTTAAAGAATTACTCAAGGCTATTATTAAATCTTCCTCTTTTACCTTGTCTATAAAAGATGCATAATAAATTTTCGGATCTACTTTCTCTGGCTTTCTTATCATTTTCACTTCCTTTTAAACAGCCCTTTCTTTTTCTTCTTCTTTTTAGCTGATGACTTTTTAGGCTTACTTTTTTTCTGCGACTGCTCTATGGTAGTGTTCTTTTTAGAAAAGATTCCTAAAATAGATTCTATAGCGTTATCTTCTTCAAAGTCCGGACAATTTAACTCATTTTTATTGAATTCGCTCAATGGTGGGAATGATGCTGAATATGCTTTTGATAATTCAGAACTGTTTTGTACCGATTTCCAAACCATGGCCGAAATAGGTAAGGCTAATCTTCCTCCTGAACCATTTGAACCCGAGTTAAAATGAATGGAGTTATAGGAAGCTCCCACCCTAGTTACCATTACCAAATTGGGATTATATGAAGCAAACCATGCGTCACCATAGTTTTGAGATGTACCTGTTTTTCCGGCTAACGGAATATTAACCTTATAGGTGTTTCTAACTGCTGTTCCGGTACCTTGGCCAATGGCTTTTTGCAATATTCCATTCATTAATTCAGTTGTTCTGGGCTCCATAACGGCTTGTAAAACCTCTGGTTCATATTCATACAGAATGGTACCGTCTGGAGCTAAAATTTTATTAATAGTGTGCAATTCAATTTTATCTCCTCCATTGGCAAAGGCCGAATAGGCAATGGCTAATTCGTTTAGACTAGCATCGGCAATACCTAAAGCCATAGCAGGAACATGAGGTAAAGAGGCTTTAAAACCCAATTTTCTCCACAAATAATCCACCTCATCAAATCCAACCTTAAACAATAAATCAACCGTTGGAATGTTTTTCGATTTTATTAATGCCCCTGTTAAAGAGTACTCTCCCCCTTCTGTATGATCATAATTAGCAACTTTCCAATTATCCTGATCTGTAAATACCTGGGCTGTATTGCTCAAATAATCGCATGGAGACATTCCTTTCTCTAAAGCCGAAGCATAAAGAATAGGTTTGAATGTAGAAGCTAATTGCCGTTTAGAACGAATTTGATCATAGGGTTGACTTCTAAAATCTATTCCACCTACATAGCTTATTATTTCTCCTGAATTGGGATTAACAGCAAGAAAGCCTGCCTGTAGCGTGGTTAAACTCAGCTTAATACTATCCTCAACGGTCATTGAATCTGAATAAGATTCACTCCAGGCAAATACGTTTTGATAAACCGTTTTGGATTTATTTAAATCATTCTTTTTAATAATATCTAATACCATTTGATCTAATTGAGATTTAGAAACACCACTAGAATATTGTTTTCTTAGCCGTTTTTGCATTTTAGTTAAATGACTTTCAAATGATTTTAATGCTGCGTTTTGAACATCTAAATTTAGCGTGGTCTCAACTATCAATCCATCCGTTTTGTAATTCCAGGGTGTCCCCAATTTTGCATTTAACTGTTCTAAAATTTCAGTTAATTCTTTCTGCACACGAACTAAAAAATAATTGGCTGGACCACCAGATTCTAAATTATCATAATCTAAAACTAAAGGAAGTGATATTAATGAATCTAACCTTTCATCACTTACATAGCCATACCGATGCATTTGATTTAAAACTACGTTTCGTCTTTGTAACGCATGGTCGGGGTAAATTCGGGGATTGTAATAAGTATTGGCTTTTAACATTCCAATTAAAACGGCACTTTCCTCTGGTTTCAGAGCCTCCACTTTCTTATTAAAAAATAATCTAGAAGCAGCTTCAATTCCGTAAACATTTTCACCAAATGGAACCGTATTTAAATAAAGTGCTAGTATTTCTTCTTTAGAGTATACCTCCTCTAAACGATGCGCTAGCAATGCTTCTTTTGTTTTGTTGACCAACATGGTTAATGGCCCAAAGTTTTTACGGCCATACATGTTTTTTAATAACTGTTGGGTAATTGTTGATCCTCCACCAGAACTTTTTTTACCCAGTAAAATGGTTTTAAATAAAACCCTTACTAAACTTCTAGAATCTACCCCTTCATGCTCAAAATAACGTGCATCTTCGGTAGCCACCAAGGCGTGTATTAAATCATTGGGTAACTGACTATAATTAATATTGGTTCTGTTTTCTACAAAAAACTTACCT
>JBMYWA010000003.1:0-55945 GCA_049606935.1 Salibacteraceae bacterium | reverse complement strand
TTAAACTTACCACAATACGCTCTGGCATTAATTGAACGACCTCCTAATTCAATAACATCATGTCCATCGCTAAGAACTTCATACACCGTTTTGTTTGGATCTAATGCATCGTGAGATTGATCAACATAAGAAATCTTAACGGTTTGTCCGGTGGTAAACTCTCCTGCATCTGGAGCTATTTCATCCATAATCATTTTGAAAATGGTAGACTTACCTGCTCCATTAGGGCCAATTACTCCAACAATACCCGCTGGTGGTAGTTTAAAGTTCAAATCTTCGTAAAGCAGTTTTTCGCCAAATGCTTTTTTCACATTAATGGCTTCAATTACCTCATTACCTAAACGTGGTCCTGGCGGGATAAAAATTTCCAGTTTTGCTTCTTGCTCTTTTACATCGGCATTTAATAAGGCATCGTAGTTTTTCAAACGTGCCTTTGATTTAGACTGACGTCCTTTTGGTCCTTGGCGCACCCAATCTAACTCTTGCTTTAATGCTTTTTGACGTTTAGACTCTTGCTTTTCTTCATTGGCCATACGGTTAGATTTTTGCTCCAACCAAGAAGAGTAATTTCCTTGCCAAGGAATACCTTCACCTCTATCCAATTCTAGTATCCAACCGGCTACGTTATCTAAGAAATATCTATCGTGCGTTACGGCAATTACGGTTCCTTTGTATTCTGCTAAATGATGCTCTAACCACATTACAGCCTCTGCATCCAAGTGGTTGGTTGGCTCATCCAGTAACAAAATGTCTGGCTCTTGAATCAATAGTCTTACCAAAGCCACACGTCTTCTTTCTCCACCAGAAAGCACTTCAATTTTAGCATCTGGATCAGGACAATTTAAAGAAGCCATAGCTCTTTCTAACTTGCTATCTAAATCCCAAGCGCCAATGGCATCAATACGATCTTGCAGTTTACCCTGTTTTTCCATGAGTTTCTCCATTTTGTCTGGATCCTCATAAACCTCTGGTAAACCAAATTGGTTATTGATGTCTTCGTATTCTGCAATTAAATCTACCGATTCTTGTGCGCCTTCACGAACAATTTCAATAACGGTCTTGTTGTTATCTAATTCTGGTTCTTGCTCTAAATACCCTACAGAATAACCTGGGGAAAAAGTAACCTCACCGCTACTAGTTGGTTCTAATCCTGCAATGATTTTTAATAAGGTAGACTTACCTGCACCATTCAAACCTAAAATTCCAATTTTAGCTCCGTAGTAAAAGGATAAGTACACATTGTTTAATATTTTCTTATTGGGCGGAACTACCTTGGTTACGCCCACCATAGAAAAGATAATTTTCTTATCGTCTGCCATTTCTTATTTATAAATTGGTAAATAAAGTGGGTTTCGTCTGTTGTACTCATTCAAGACATTATACATCTCTTTCATGCGATACCTTTTATTTAAACCCACATAACTATTAAAAACTATTTCGTCATCTTTAATCATTTCCAGTAACATTTCGGGAGTAAACTCCACAATTGGACCTCCATCTATACGGAAAATATATTCGGTTATGGTGGTTCCTCCATTAATTCGAATTCCCACTCCCACTGAGGCTCCACCCCAGCTATTCACACCTACCCCACCAGTAGGTTGTACTTTTGGAGGAGATGAACCATAGCTTACCTTACAAATACGGCCAAACTCTGTCATTCGAACAAATCCGGCTGCTCCCATATTTACATAAAACACGCGGTTTTGAACAAATCCAAAAACATCACCTATTCCGTGATATTCTAAAGTACTATCCGACTTAAGAACTTCTATTCCTCCTTTGGAAAGTATCTTCCCATAAATATCTGGATCTGAATATGGTACCGTGGTTAACACCTTATCTAAAGTTATAGGCCTGTTTTGTAAAAAAGCCAACCTCCCTATGTAAAAACCATCACGAAACTGGTAACTGGCCGAGTATTTAATGGAGTCTTTTAACGTAAAGCCTTGTTCACCTGTCAAAATTATTGGCTTACCTGAGGTATCTGCTTCTAACTGTTCTAGAGTAGAATCGTAAGAAACCTCTTCCTGAGCAACCGCGTAAAAACTAATAAATACTAAAAAAATAAGCCCCAAAAATCTATTCATGCATGTTTTATTTCGTTGTTTCAAAACTAACATCATTACCATAATTAAACTTCATATTTAAAAAAATAAATATGGAAACGCCACCGTTTTATAACCTTCCTATTATCCATAAAGAAATCACTTTCAAATGAACAATCAAATCGTATTTTTACACAAGTATTTTTTTAAATAAACATAAAAAATGGAAGTGTTCAATAACTTCTTAGACTTTGAATTAATTCGTATTGGAGACCACACTTTACAGGTGTACACCGTACTCAATATTGCCCTAATATTAATTATTACAAAAATTATTCTTTGGGGCATTAAGCAAGCGTTGATTAAAAGCAAGCGATTTGACACTTTTGATCAAGGTAACTTTTTTGCCTTATTTCAAATTTTCACATATGTAGTTTGGGTTATTTCTTTCACCATAGTTTTAGAAACTATTGGTGTTAAAGTAAGTGTTTTACTAGCGGGTTCTGCAGCACTTATGGTAGGTATTGGATTAGGCCTTCAACAAACATTTAATGACATTGTTTCAGGAATTATTTTACTATTTGAAGGATCAACTAAGGTGGGAGACATACTGGAAATTGATAATGACATTATAAAAATTGAAACCATTGGGTTAAGAACTTCTAAGGGTGTAAATAGGGATGATATTGTTATAATAATTCCAAATTCTCAAATTACTACTAGCAAAGTGATAAATTGGAGCCATCAATCTAAAAAAACAAGATTTAACGTATCGGTAGGTGTGGCCTATGGTAGCGATGTTGATTTAGTAACTCAATTAACCAAACAAAGTGTGCTAGAAGTGCCTGAACTAAAAAGTTCAGATTATATCGATACCAGATTTTCTGGCTTTGGAAATTCATCGTTAGATTTTCAAGTTTTCTTTTTTAGCAATGAAAACTTTAGAATTGAAAAAATAAAAAGTGACATTCGGTTCAACATTAATCGAAATTTCATCAAAAACAATATAACAATTCCGTTTCCGCAAATGGATTTACATTTTAAATCGAATACATTTGAAACGCATAACATAGTTAAGAACAAAAATTAAGGGCTTTTTTTATGAAAAAAATATTACTCTTTCTATTCAGCATAATAAACTTGGGTTTGTTTGGCCAATTTACCGCAACAAAAAAAACGGTGGTTATTTCTAACAAAAGTGTTGTTAACCCAATGGACAAGCCTTCCCAATTTGCGCCCTTATTAAAAAATCTAGAGGCTCCTATACCGGGAGGAAATGCATTGAAGGATTTTATTAATTCTCAAAAAATAAAATCTGCTCAATTGTTTCCGGCTCCAAATAGAAGAGGTACATCTGTAGATTTTGGCCAATCTCCCGATCCGGTTATTATGAGCGAGATGAATATGAGAAGCTACATTGCCCAAATTGATAAGGAAGGAATTTACAACGGAGGAACGCCATTAGATAATACCATGTGCCTAGGTAAAGATCATTTACTAGCAAGTGTTAATAGTTTTTTATGGGCGTATGATATTACTGGAGACTCCAACTTATTTGTAGACGAAAATGGAAGTACGTTTAACATTTCATTTGCTGAATTTGGAAAGGATTTCATTACCGATCCGGGTACTGAATTCCCTTTTGACCCTAAGTTAGCCTACATTCCGAAACATGATAAATACGTTTTTATTTACTTATCGGGTAGAACACCTTCTGATTCTAAAATCATTGTGGGGTTTAGCTCCACCAATGACCCAAGAGATCCTTGGAATGTGTACATGCTACCTGGCAACCCAAGAAATTTAGATCAATGGACCGATTTCCCAATGTTTGGTTTTGATGATAATGACATTTATTTATCTATAAACCTATTAAAAGCCAATACTTCATGGCAATTAGGGTTTGAAGGAAGTATTATTTGGCAAGTACCTATGGAAGAAGGTTTTACTGGTCAAACCTTAAACACAACCATGTATGACGACATTCTATTTGAGGGTACAAAAATCAGAAATTTAACTCCGGTACAACCGGGTGATTTACAAACGCAAAATGAATCGGGAATTACGTTTTTGTCTAATCGCAATTTTGATATTCAAAATGACTCCTTATTTATTATAGAAATAAATGCCCAAAAAGAATTAACTGTTTCTACCAAACAACTTCCTACATTTTACGGAATGCCTCCAAATGGAATTCAGGCAGATGATAACCCAAATGATTTAACAGATGGCTTACAAACCAATGATGCCCGTTTTTTAGGTGTAACCAAATACATAAATAGCGCGAATGAACGCTATATTGAATTTGTTGGCAATACCAAAGATTTCTCAACCGGTAGAGCCGGAATTTTTCACGGTATTATGAGAGACGATTTAATAGATAGTTCCGTTATTGTATCGGCAAATATTATTGGGGTGGATAGCCTAGATTTTGGGTACCCAAACATTGCCTATGTGCATAATGGCACAGGATGTTATGAAGGTACTTTAATTGCATTTAATCATACCGCTTTTGCAACCAATGCTGGTGTTTCTGCTATTCGGCATTCTAACACTCAAGGAGAATCTGGTTACTCCAACATTATTAGATTAAAAGAAGGAGATGGCCATGTAAGAAGATTATCCGGTAGCTACGAAAGATGGGGAGATTATTTTGGTATTCAATCGGTACCAGGCCACCCAAATGAAGTATATACCGCTGGATTTTATGGCACAGACAAAAACTCATCTAGTACATGGTTTAACCGAATTAAAGTAACCGACTCCAATCATTTCATAGTTACAAATACCACATCTAGAGATGAATACATGTATTCTACCATTTTAATTGAAATAAATGCTGAATTGGGTTACAAACCTTACAACTATTTATGGCAGGATGGATCTACACAAAGTGCTAGAATAATCAATTCCGCTAAAGACGAAACTTATACAATTACAGTAAATGACAGTAAAGGATGTACTAGAATAGAAAACATTAATATTACATCTAATAACTTACCAGCTACTTTATACCCTAACCCCGTGGTAGATGAATTAAATGTGTTTTTTGAAAGCAATAAAAACGTTGATGGAAGTTTTATCATTTACGACATGACAGGTAAACAAATGGCCAACCTTGGAGTATTAAAAATTCTAGAGGGTAATAATCAATTTACTATGTCTACTCGTCCGCTTGCAAAAGGCTCCTATGTATTAATGATTACAGATTCAGACAACAATACAATTTCCCAAAACTCGTTTGTAAAACTATAAACACCAAATGAATTTAAAATTTACCATCTTATTTCCCTTATTGGTTGTATTGCATTCTTTTTCATTTGCTCAAGTAAAAATAGACATCTACCCTACCGAAGAATTTATGATCACCCATATGCTGGTAGGCGATTCTTCTACAAATATTTGGAACGTTCAATTTCAAGGACCTCATGAATCTCGAGCCATATTCTATTCCCAAAATACGGTTATGCCCATAAAAGAAGGAATTGTACTTAGCACTGGAAATGCAAAAGCCGTTACCGGACCAAACAAAGGAACAGGCTTCACCGGATCCAATTTAAGTAAGGGAGATCAAGACCTACATTATTTAGCTAAATACAAAACTTACGATGCCACTTGGATTTCTTTTGAGTTTGAAGCCCAACACAATTTAGTGAGATTTAACTATGTTTTTGCCTCTGAAGAGTATCCAGAATACGTAGGAAGTACATTTAATGATGTTTTTGGATTCTTTTTAACCAATTTAGAAACAGGAGATGTAACTAATCTAGCCGTAATTCCAAACACCCTTTCACCAATTACCGTTAATAACATCAATCATAAAACACATAGTAATTTTTATCTGCCAAACGCTAAGGTGAAATCTGAGCAAATTGAATTTGATGGACTTACCCAACCCTTAATAGCGTATAGCGAAGTAGTTCCGGGCAACAAATACCGCATTAAAATAGCCATTGCTGACGTAGGCGATGACGCCTTTGATTCAGGAGTGTTTTTAGAGGGAAAATCCTTTAAAAGTGAATCAAAAAAGGAATTTTTCAAAAACAACAAAGATTACTTTGAAGCCTTTTCTAATAGTAAAAATGTACGCTCTTCAAAACAAATGGAAGCACCAAACAATGAATTAAACCCAAATACTTCTTCCCAACCCAAAAAATCCGCTTCAAAAAACCAACACCTCCCTAAAACCACTAGCAAATTCAAAAAAACTACTTACACCAATCTAGATTCAATTATTATCTATTTTGATTTTGATAAATATGAAGCCACACAAAGTGAATTAAATAAAGCAAAAACAAAAATTGCAAATTCTAATATTTCTCAATATTCTATTACAATTACGGGGCATACCGATCAAAAAGGAACAGACGCTTACAATACTACCCTATCAAAAAAACGAGCCAACTTTGTTTCTAAATGGATGGAAACAAATTACCACATTACTCCTAGCCATGTTAACCACTTTTCATTTCACCAACTAGCTCAAAGCCAAACAACTCCCACTGCAAGATCAAAAAACAGAAGAGTGGTAATACTATTTAAGGAAAAATAACGTGGAGTTTACACCTAGTATACCTTGCTTTATTACTCACATTTTTTTACTTTCGAAAAGAACAATTAAAAGCCTATATCCATGTCAGATAAATATAAACTAGCCGTAAGTGTTGACTTCAAAGACACTTCCAGACATTCATTTTCTGAATCTCTTTACCTTGCCAAACGTGGTAATTTAGAAGTAGTTATTATTCATATAAATACAGACCCTTCCAAAACAGAGGCAGATTTTGCAAAGATTATTAATGATATGATAGCCGATAACGGAGACGCGGCTGAAGGTTTAGATATTACTTATAGAATCATTCCTGGGGAAAAAGGAGAAATTGTAGAGCGTTTAGCCCGTACCATTGATCAAATCGATCCTTTATATGTGGTAGTAGGATATGAAATTAAACATGGAATGGAAAGGTTTTTAGGACCGAACATCAAGAAAATAATTTACGAAACAAAATATCCGGTAATTGCTTTAAAAAACATGGAAACCCTAAAAGAGTTAACCACTTTGTTTTTTCCATTAACTTTAGATCAATTCTCTAGACAAAAAACAAATATTTCAATTAAGTTCTGTAAGGATATGGGACTTAAATTACATTTACTACCATTGCGTATTAACAATACCAAAAAGGATAATGTTCACCAAGAAATAATTACCAAAAACATGGTAACTAAGCTGCAGGAAACAGAAACTGATTTTATTGTAGAATGGGAAGAGGGAGAAGATGAGGTAGAATGTGTTTTGGCTAAAACATTAGAAGATAACACCGGAATTGTTTCCGTAGTTTTTGAAAGTTCTCCTGATTTCTTAGATAATTTCAGAACTACTCGTGAAGAAAGACTGCTTCAATTAACAGAAGACCCTTTGTTGATTGTTAAATCACACCATAGTCCATTCATGTATTAGGGAAAAGTCATAAAAAAAGACCCTTTTAAATTTTTATTGAAGCATTGTTTATAGGTAACTTTGAACTTTCAAAATTGATGACATGGACGTTTGTAAAAGAATAGTTGTTCCCGTAAGTTTTAATAAAGCATCAGCACACTCCGTTGGAGAGGCCTTGTTTTTAGCCCAAAAAAATGGAGCCGAGGTAGTATTGGTTCACATTAATACAGATAGGTCTAAAACAGAAAGATTTTTTAATGAGGAGTTTAGATCTTTAATTGAAAAACATGTTGAAGTAGCTCAAAATATTGATATTAGCTGGAGAGTGATCCCTGGAAAAAAAGGCCAGATTGTATCTCAATTTGCAAAAACGGTAGATCAATTAGAACCTCTTTTTATGGTTGTTGGTTACGATGTTAAATCAAAATACACGCTGGGACCTAACATTAAGGACATTGTGTACAAAACAAACTATCCGGTAATTGCATTAAAAAGTGGCGAAACCGTAAGAGAATTAAATACAATTCTTTACCCTTTAACTTTAGAACCAAATTCGCGACAAAAAACAAACATCTCTATTAAACTTGCGAAAGATTTAGGGCTTAAAATTGCCCTTTTCCCTATGAGGTTGGATAATACCAAAAGAGATGATAAAGAAGAAAATATAATTGTAAATCAACTCACTAACAAGTTTGCTGAAAACAATGTAGAACATAGCGTTGAATGGGCAGATGGTAAAGATGCCATCGATTTAATACTAGATAGAACTAATTACAATAAATCTGAATTAATAGGAATTGTTTTTGAAAGTTCTCCAGACTTTTTAGATAACTTTAGAACAACTAGAGAGGAAAAGGTACTGCAACGAAATACCAACCCTTTATTAATTGTAAAATCACATCATAGTCCATATTTATATTAGGATTTAAACAACCTTTAATAAAAGAGCCAATTTGAAATTCAAATTGGCTCTTTTTTTGTTAAAAAGAATCCCTACCGTTGGTCATAAATACATTCATCAATAAAAGTTGATAATGTATATTGCGACTGAATTTTTTGATAAATACAACTTCAAATTAACAATTATCATGAGCAAGAATTTATTCCAATTTTTACTATTCTCAGTAATCTCATTTGCTACGGTGGCTCAAGGCAAACTAATCACATTATCCGACCTTCACGATAAAAGAACTTTCTCTCCAGATGGGGTTTGGGGCTTAAGGTCAATGAATAATGGCGATTATTACACAGAAATTCAAAGAGCACCAAAATCTCAAAGTATCGTAAAATTCAGTTATTCTACAGGCGATTCTGTTGAAACTATTTTTAACACCTCTTCTATTTCAAATTTTAGCAAATTTTCGGAATATTCTTTTTCGGCAGATGAATCAAAAATCCTTTTAATAACAGATGTTGAACCTATTTACAGACATTCTACTCGAGAACACGTTTGGGTATATGATTTGAATAAAAGGGAGATTAAACAAATATCAAAAGCAGGAAAACAAAGGTATACTACCTTCTCTCCGGATGGAAAAAAAGTAGGATATGTCAGACATAACAACGTATATATTTATAATCTTGAATCTGAAATAGAGACGCAAGTTACCTCTGATGGGGAGTTCAATAAAATCATTAATGGGGCTACCGATTGGGTTTACGAAGAAGAATTTGCTTTTGACAAGGCATTTTTCTGGTCACCAGATAATAATCATCTGGCTTATTACAGGTTTGATGAATCAAAGGTTAAAGAGTTCAATATGGTAATGTACCAAAACCAACTCTACCCTTCTGACTATAAATTCAAGTATCCAAAGGCCGGTGAAGACAACTCAAAAGTTGAGATTTTTATGTACAATTTAGAGCAGAAAAAATCGGTCAAAGCAAACTTCCCATACACAGAGTATGTGCCACGTATTAAATGGGCCAGTAACTCTGAGTTAGCTGTTCAAACCTTAAATCGCCACCAAAGTGATTTAAACATCTATTTTGTAAATGCAGAATCCAATGAATCCAAACTTGTTTACAACGAAAAATCCGAAACTTATGTGGATGTAATTAACGATTGGTTTTTCTTAAATGGAAGTAACAAAATGATCATTACCAGTGAAGATAATGGGTACAATCATATTTATTCAATTTCTTATAACGGTAAAAAGAAAACACAACTTACAAATGGCGAATGGGATGTAACTGAATTATATGGAGTATCAGAAAAGTCAGGAGTTCTTTTCTACCAAGCCGCTAAAAACGATCCTACGCAAAGAGATGTTTTTTCATTAAAAATCAAAAACAAAAAGTCCACTCAATTAAGCAAAAATGAAGGTTGGAATTCTGCTGCTTTTTCAAACAACATGGGTTATTACATCAATACACATACTGATGCAAATTCTCCGGCAGTGGTAACTATCAATTCAAAATCTGGTAAAGTTTTGCAAACCCTTGTTGATAATGCAGCATTAAAAAATACACTAACCCAATATGCCATTTCACAAAAAGAGTTTATTAAAATCCCAACCTCATATGGTGAAGAATTAAACGGTTGGATGATCAAGCCTCACGATTTTGATGAAAACAAACAATATCCAGTATTAATTACTATTTATGGGGGGCCAGGGTCTCAAACAGTCAAAAACTCATGGGACTATAACATGATGTGGCACCATATGCTAGCCCAAAAAGGATACATAATTATGTCTGTTGACAACCGTGGTACAGGAGCAAGAGGGGCTAAATTTAAGAAATCCACCTACCAACAATTGGGAAAACTTGAGGTAGAAGATTACATAGAAACAGCCAAATATTTAGGTGCACAAACCTATATTGACTCAGCCAGAATTGGAATTTGGGGTTGGAGTTATGGAGGTTACATGTCTACTTTAGCATTATCCAAGGGAGCAGATTATTTTAAAACAGCCATTGCCGTTGCACCAGTAACTAATTGGAGATATTACGATAATATTTATACCGAAAGATATATGCGCACTCCACAAGAAAATGCAGAAGGATATGATAATAACTCACCCATAAATTTCGTAGAAAAAATAAAAGGAAATTACCTATTAGTTCATGGTACAGCCGATGACAATGTACATTTTCAAAATACCGCTGAATTAGTAAGCGCTTTAGTAAAGGCCAATATTCAATACGATTTCTATATGTATACCGATAAAAATCATGGTATTTACGGTGGGAATACTCGCAAACATTTATTTACTAAGTTCACAAACTTTTTACTGGAAAAACTATAAGGTTAGTTCTCCTTTGATAAGACAAGAGAATTAATATATTTGGAAATCTTAATTTAAAAAATAAAAAATGGCAGAATTGGAAAACACGGATGAACTTCCTGTAGAACACCCAAGAACAAAACACCCAAAAGGTCTATATACACTTTTTGCGACCGAGATGTGGGAAAGATTTAGTTACTATGGTATGCGAGCCCTTTTAACTTTATACCTAACCGCAGAGTTAGTGAATGGTGGTTTTGGTTTGTCTAGAACGGAGGCTTTAGAAATGTACGCCATTTTTACAGGCCTTGTTTACTTAACTCCAATATTAGGAGGATGGGTTGCCGATAATTTATTTGGACAAAGAAAAACCATTTACATAGGGGGTATAGTAATGGCTATTGGTCAACTACTTCTTGCCGCCAGTGCCTTTATGGTGAATGATTTAGACGCAGAATCAAGAAACTTTCTATTCAACTTTGGTTTAGGCGTGCTTATTATTGGTAATGGATTTTTTAAACCAAATATTTCAACAATTGTTGGTGATTTTTACGATGATAATGACCCAATGAAAGATGCCGCATTTAACATCTTCTACTTAGGGATAAATCTTGGAGCAATTTTAGGAACATTTGTAGCTGGAGGTCTTGGAGAAGGCATGGGCTGGGGATACGGTTTCTTAGCGGCAGGTATAGGAATGATTATTAGCGTTATTTGGCTTAATTATCAAGAAGAAACTCTTCTAAACAACGGACTACCTCCAAAAGGAGATCAAACCATTACCAGAATTGGGAAAAAAGATTGGAGTCAAATTATGATGACATCTATAGGTCTAATTGTTGGAACTTTAGCAGTTATTTTCATTTGGGGACTACTACCAGAAATGGCCACAACAGTAATAACGTATGTAATTTTCTCTGTACTTATCTTAGGTTTATCCTATGTAATTTTTAAAGGTACCGAAGGACCTAGTGAATGGAGCCGAATGTCGGTAATTGTAGTTCTAGCAATATTCAACATAGTATTTTGGGCAGGATTTGAACAAGCCGGTGGAACATTTAACCTTTTTGCAAAGGAAAACACTAATAGAATGATTGGTGGTTGGGAAATGCCTGCAACGTGGTTTCAAAATGTTAATTCATTAGTTATTCTTATTGGAGCTCCATTATTCTCGTTAATGTGGCTAAAATTAGATAAGATGAAGTTTAACCCTAGAACACCACTTAAATTCGCTATCGGATTATTCTTTGGAGCAGCTGCATTTTGGATCATGTCTCAAGCAAAAGGTATTGCTGACACTGGTGTTTTAGTTTCTCCATTATGGTTGGTGGTTGTATATACTTTACTTACGCTTGGTGAGCTAATGCTATCGCCTATCGGACTTTCAATGATTACAAAATTAGCTCCTACCAAATTAGTTTCAGTAGTAATGGGGTTATGGATGGCTAGTTTTGCCGCTGGTAATTATGTTGCGGGTATGTTAGAAGGTATATTGCATAAATATGACTTTGAACTATACCCATTTATTATGATGGTTATGTTGGTTTCTGGAGTGCTTTTATTACTGATTTCTCCGTTACTAAACAAAGCAATGAAAGGAATTCACTAATTCCTTCCTAATATAATGTTAAACAAAAGAGACGAAGTTTAAAAGCTTCGTCTTTTTTGATTAATAAACTTAAATTTGAAACAAATCTTTTACAATGAAAATTTTTAAACTCCTTACTTTTATTTCGGTGCTATTTATTAGCGCTATTTCTGTTAATGCACAACCCATGAAACCTGGAATTGCCAAGCCGTATGAAGCATCTATTCCAGGTTGGTTGGTTAGCCTTGAAGAAGCAAACGCCATTTCAGCCAAAACAGGAAAACCAATTATGGCCAATTTCACAGGTAGCGACTGGTGTGGGTGGTGCAAAAAGTTAAGACGTGAAGTATTTGATACACCTGAGTTTCAAAGTTGGGCAAAAGAAAACGTAGTTTTATTAGAATTAGATTATCCAAGATCTTTTAAAACCCCAGACAACATTCGTGAACAAAACCAACAATTACAACAAATCATGGGAGTTAGAGGATATCCAACTATTTGGATTTTTACTTTAACAAATAATGATAAAGGGCAAGTAAATATTAATCCTTTAGGAAAAACAGGATACGTTGCTGGTGGACCGTCTGCATTCATTAAAGTAGCTACCGACCAAATGGCTACGGCTAAATAAGATGAAGCGTACTCTCTTCATATGGTTAACACTGGTAATAGTTTGTGTTTTTTGTATTAATACAAGCTTTGCTCAAGAAAAAATTCACTGGATTAAAGTGACCGATATTGAAGCGGCAATGGCCAAAAAGCCTAAAAAGGTTTTAATTGACGTTTACACTAATTGGTGCGGACCTTGTAAAATGATGATGAACCAAACATTTACCGACCCGGAGGTAATAAAGCACATCAATGAAAACTATTACGCTGTAAAATTTAATGCCGAAGGGAACGAAAGCTTTACATTTAAAGGTCAGAACTACGTTAACAAATCATTCAATCCTAACAACGTAAATAGAAGAAACGGAACCCATGATTTTACCATGGCTATTGCTCCTGTAAATGGCCGAGTGGCTTATCCAACTGTAGTATATATGGATGAAAGTTTACAAATTATTGCACCTGTTCAAGGTTTCTGGAAAACCCCTGAATTTCTGCCATTAATTCATTTTATTTCAGAAGAAATTTACAAAACAGACACTTCGTTTGATCAATATAAAATAACATATAATTCTAAATAAAAATGGCGGGGTAAACCCGCCATTTTTATTTCAATATGTTCCTATTCTTTAAAATACTTCGTCTAAATAAATCTCAAATATCAAAACAGAATTACTTGGTATGGCGCCCTGAGTTTGATTACCATAACCTAATCTGGATGGAATAAGCAACCACCCATGACCACCTTCTTTAAACTTTGGAACACCCTCTTTCCAACCCTCAATTACCCTTGATAAATTTAATCGTGCACCCGAGGTAGATTCGTCAAAAACGGTACCATTAAGCAGCTCTCCCTTATATCTAATTAACACATCTGAATATTGAGAAGGTCTTTTCCCCGTACCTTCTCTGTCCACAACATAATACAGTCCACTAGAAGTCGAATCAGCATCCCATCCTTTAGCGGCTATATACGATTTAATTTCGATTTTTTGTTCTTCAGTATAGTCGGAAGGGTCGTCCTCCTTTTTACAAGATGCAATGAATACCACACCCAAAATAAGTAACCCAGTAAATCTTTTCGTCCAATTCATAGCTCGTTTTTCAATTCGCAAATTTAGTTATTAAAAATGTTTCTTAATCTAATAGGAGTCTGGGTTATCCTTAATATCCTCGATTTTCACATTTTTTGGCATAAAAAAAGGAGAAACAATGTTTCTCCTTTTTCTTTGTAGCGAGAGGCAGAATTGAACTGCCGACCTCAGGGTTATGAATCCTGCGCTCTAACCGTCTGAGCTACCTCGCCAAATTCGGCTGCAAATATAATGGAATAATTAATAGAAAAAATAGCGTTTTAAAATTATTTTTTTCTTCCTTCCGAATCAATGATTTAAATTTGAATTTCATGAAAAAAATATGGCAATTGCATAAATTATACTTCGTTGTATACCTAATATTTGTTGTTTTATCGGCTTACATCCTTACGCAATATAATAAAACCGAAATCCATCTTTACTTTAACTCCTTTTATTCAGAAATGGCAGACCTATTTTTTCAGTATTTGACATATGTTGGAGACGGAATTACCATTGCGTTAATCACTTCTTTATCACTTTTTTTTAGTTTACGTATTGCGTTACAAATTGGTTTAACTGGAATAATTTCGGGAGCCATTGCTCAAATACTAAAAAAAGTAGTTTTTGGGCCAACACCTAGACCCTCAAAGTATTTTTCTGACCTTGACATTCCGTTGCGATATGTAGAGGGAGTTGAACTGCATACTGCATTTAGTTTTCCATCCGGTCATACCACAGCAGTTTTTGCGCTTACCACATCCATTCTGCTTCTATTGCCCCAAAAAAAATATGACATTTCTCTAATCCTAATTGCGTTATTAACTGGATTTTCTAGAATTTATTTATCTCAACATTTTTTATCTGATGTATTATTGGGTTCATTTATTGGGATCCTAACCGCCTTATTGGTTCATTCTTTCATTTTTTCGGACAAACAATTGGCCAATAAAAAGTTGGATAATCCGTTAATTAATTTATCCAAAAAGTAGGCTTTACCTAGTTTATGATTATCGCACTTTATATATATTGTGCATCTACAAACAGACTAATAATATTTGCAAAATGGCAAAAGAAAAATATACCAGAGAATACTTCATGCGTTCATCACCGCATGTATTATACAACTACATTAGTGCACCAAGTGCATTGGCTGAATGGTTTGCTGACAACGTAGTAAATAAAGATGGAATTTTCACTTTTACGTGGGAAGGAGCCGATGAAGTAGCCAAAATGCTGAATAAGAAAAAAGAAGAATCTATAAGGTTTCAATGGATAGATGACGAGGGTACAGATTGTTATTGGGAAATGGCCATCAAAATTGACTCTCTTACCAAAGACGTTGCTTTAATGGTAACTGACTTTGCTGACCATGACGAAGTGGAAGAATCTATTCAATTATGGGATAGTCAAATTGACGCTCTAAAGCATGTGATTGGTTCATAAGAATCGTCTAATAACTATTTTTAAGGATATCTCATCTGTTCTCTATGAATGATGAGATATCTTTGTTTTCAATAATACCGTAAAATTGAAAAAACTCGACATTTTTGTTGTTAAAACGTATTTAGGTCCATTCATTTTGACCTTCTTTATTACGCTCTTTATTTTTGAAATGCAATTCCTTTGGAATTATCTAGAAGATATGGTTGGTAAAGGAATTGAAGGTTTCGTATTAATAGAGCTTTTTGCATTCGCCTCGGCAAATTTAGTTACCATGGCTTTGCCCCTAGCCATATTATTAAGTTCAATAATGACTTTTGGTAACCTAGGTGAAAACTATGAATTGGTTGCAATGAAATCCTCCGGTATTTCACTAGGCCGCATAATGATGCCTCTTATTATATTCAATATTCTAATTAGCGGTTTGGCTTTTTATCACTCCAATTATGTTATGCCTGTAGCCAACCTAAAATTTAAAACCTTGCTGTATGATATTATGCATCAAAGGCCGGCTTTAGAGTTTAAACCAGGAGTGTTTTATACTGGAATTGATGGATTTGTAATTCGAATAAAAGAAAAAGATGAGGATGGTCAGAACATGAAAAAAGTTCAGATTTATGATCATAGTAAACACAACGGAAACCGCGAAATCACACTAGCCGAAAGTGGTAAAATGGCACTGTCTCAAGATAAAAGATTTTTGGTATTTGACCTTTTTAACGTGAAAAGATATAGTGAAGATGCAGGCAAGAACCATCCGTTAAATTATTCAGAAATGGATCAACATACCGTACGGTTTGATTTATCCTCGTTCCAGTTTAATCGTACGGATGACGACTTATTCAAAGATCACTATGAAATGTTGAACTTGAAGCAGCTGGAAGCTTCCATGGACACTTTGACTACCAAATTAGACGATAGATTAGGCGACTATAGAAAAGCGATGAACAATCGTTTGCAAATATATTCTGACACTAACTTTATAAAAAACAACACTTTACCAGATACGATTCAAATTTCTGGAATACTAGATGATTTGAGTGTAAAAGAAAAATTGGGGTTATACTCTACAGCAATTAACATTGCTAGATCATCAAAAACCTATTCACAAAGTATTCAAGATGAAAAAGAAATGCGTCAAAAAAGAATTTTTCTGCATGAAATTGAATGGCATAAAAAGTTTACTCTTTCTTTAGCTTGTTTGGTACTATTCTTTATTGGAGCTCCTTTAGGAGCCTTAATTCGTAAAGGTGGTCTTGGTATGCCTGTGGTATTTTCCATTCTAATTTTCATTATTTATCACATCATTTCTATTTCCGGAATGAAACTGGTAAAACAGGGGGAACTAGAGGCCGTTGTTGGCATGTGGTTAGCCACTGCTACTTTATTGCCATTGGGTGCCTTTTTAACCTACAAAGCGACTACGGATTCCGTTTTATTAGACTCCTCGTTTTATAGTACTTTGACTAAAAAAATTACGGCTCCATTTATTGGTTTAATTAAACTTATTAAGTCCAAAAAGGATTAAATGAAAGTTTTACAGATTTGTCATAAATTCCCCTTCCCTCCCAACGATGGAGGTACTTTGGCTACCTATCAACTAACTAAGGCTATGATAGAAATGGGTTGGTCAGTAAAAATATTAAGCATATCTACACCTAAGCACCCATTTGTTGAAATGCCTGTTGATCCTATATATAACAAAAGTCAACCAGAGCATATTGCATTGGATACTACTCCTAAACCCATGGAGCTACTTAAAGGATTATGGTCAGAAAATAATTACATTGTTTCAAGATTCAATGATGAAAAATTTGCTAGTGTTATTTCTAACAACCTAGATCAAAATGAATATGACCTCATAGTATTTGAAGGAACTTATACGGCAGTATATGTTGACCTGGTGAAGAAAAAATCTAAAGCCATAACATTGATGCGTTCCCACAATGTAGAGTTTCAGCTTTGGGAAGATCGCTTATTTGCAGAGCCAAGTTCATTTAAAAGATTTGTTTTAAAGTCTTCGGTAAAACAATTAAAAGATTTTGAATTATCCGAATTAAAGAAGTTTGATGTAGTAGCTACCATAAGTATGAATGACAAAGCTTACTTCAATTCCTATTTCGGCTTAAACAAAACTATTTACGTACCTTTTGGTATTTCCTTACCAGATGAAACCGTAGTTATAGATGATGATGCAGAAAACAAAATTGTTTTTCTTGGCGCTTTAGATTGGGAACCAAACTTGATTGGATTAAAT
Organism: Salibacteraceae bacterium; assembly: GCA_049606935.1. GTDB lineage: Bacteria > Bacteroidota > Bacteroidia > Flavobacteriales_G > Salibacteraceae > CAJXZP01. The sequence continues at coordinate 38,260 of JBMYWA010000003.1, read as the reverse complement.
TGGTTTTTAAAAGAGGTATGGCCGTTAATACGAGAAAGAAATTCTAAAATGGAGTTCCATATTGGCGGAAGGAATGCATTACCTGATTTTGATAAAAGTTTACCTGAAGGAGTTATTTTCAAGGGCGAAATTCCAGACGCTCATAGTTTTCTTCTTACAGGTAAGTTAATGGTAGTTCCTTTGTTTGAAGCAAGCGGTATTCGAATAAAAATAATTGAAGGGCTAGCTTTAGGACAGGTTATTGCTACCACAACTAAAGGCGCTCAAGGTATTCCATCGCAAAATGGGAAAGACATTATTATTGCCGATACCCCAAAACAAATGGCCCGAGAAATTGTGGATGTAATGAAGTCCAAAGACCAATACAGTTCTATTTCAAGACAGAGTAGAATTTTAGCCGAAAAAGAATTTGATATTACCAATACGCAAAAAGCACTTTTAAAAATGATCAACGTTTTTAAAAAATGAAAGTAATTGCGCTATTATCTAGAATTCCATGGCCCCTTGAAAAAGGGGATAAACTAAGAGCATACCATCACATAAAGGTGCTTGCTAAAAAACATGAGGTGGTATTGGTATGTTTAACAGACACTAAACCTCATCCTAAAGCGGTAGAAAACCTATCTCCATTTTGTGAGGAAATTCATTTTATTCAGCTTAGTAAGATTGGTATTCTTTGGAATTTGGCAACTACTATTTTTAACGACAAACCTTTTCAAGTCAACTATTTTCATCAAAAATCTGCGCAGAAAAAAATTGATAAAATCATTGAGAAGCATCTACCGAGACATTTGTTTGTTCAACTTATTCGAACCGCAGAGTATGTCAAAAAATACCATGTTTTAGAGTCTACCTTTGATTATATGGATGCCTTTTCTATGGGGGCTCAACGAAGAATAGACAAGGCACTACCCGGTATTAAAACTTTATTACAAATAGAATCAAATCGTTTAAAAAAGTACGAGAACTCTGTTTTCAATCAATTTGATAATAAAACAATTATCTCTGCTAACGATAGAGAATTAATTCAACACCCTGATAAAAATGAAATTACCATTTTACCAAACGGTGTAGATTTTGAAAGGTTTAAAAGCAACAATAACATAGAGAAAAAGTATGAATTGGTGTTCACCGGCAATATGAGCTACCCCCCTAATATTAAGGCTGCTCATTATTTAGCAATGGAAATTTTGCCACTTATTCTAAAAAAGATACCCAATGTTAAACTTGTTATAGCTGGTGCAGATCCGCATGCAAGTGTTAAAAATCTAGAATCAAAAAATATTATTGTTACTGGATGGTTAGATAATATTGCAGACGCTTACAATGAAGCCTTAGCTTTTATTGCGCCCATGCAAATAGGAACTGGAATGCAAAATAAAATTTTAGAGGCAATGGCCATGAAAGTTCCGTGTATTACTTCAAAACTAGCAGGCGATGCAATTGGTGCCACCCATGAATTTAATATACTTATTGCCAATACCACAGAAGATTTTGCCGCCTTTGCAATACAGTTAATAAAGGAAAAAGAACTAGGCATACAAATCTCTTCAAACGCATATCAATGGGTCAAAGAAAAATATGATTGGAATACGAATGGAGAAGCTTTACTCAGGTTATTAGATAAATAACCTAGAAATTAATTACTTACCCTAGCAAACCAATTGGTGTTTTCTACGTCTATATTATTACAATAGAGAAAAGTGCTTTTGTTTTTACTCCTTGCTCAAAAAAATATTAGACTTTTCTCTTTTTTTACGCCTAAAAATCTGCAAAAATATAATCCGGATTTCTAACAAATGGAATTTTAGGGTCAAGCATCTCTTTCACCTTGTTAACTAAAAATTCTTCAAACAGATCTAATTCTTCATTATGTAATATTCCTTTTTTATCCACCTTGGCGGTTAAAAGGTTTAGTTCAGAATCACGCAATGTATATATTCCTGAAACAATAGAATTGTTTCCAGTATTCGTTTTAGCCAACCATGCATACATCATTAATTGAACAAACTTAGACTTGTATTTAGAATCTTCAATATCCTCAAAACTTTTCACTTCTAAATCCTTGTTTTCTACCGAACCGGTTTTATAATCTATTATATAAGACACACCAGACCGCTCTTCTATTCTATCGGCTTTTCCTTTAAAACTGAATTCCACATTATCTATTAACAACTTCCTATTCAATTTCATTTCATTCTTCACCATTTTTACAACTTCCTTGTTTTTCGTAATGAAATCCATATCCAATTGAATGAAGCGTTTTACATATTTTTCAACGGAATAAAAAGATAAGTAATGTTTACCTCTTCCATAATTAGGAATTTTATTACTAAAAACCTCCTGAATTAGGCCGTCTAAACCGAGCATCTGAGCACGAAACATTTCGGGGGTCATTATTTTGCCTTCAAAAGGTATATAAAACCTTTCTAAACAATCGTGAACAATAGAACCAAAGGTATTATGCTCCAAATCTTCCTCTACTTGATTTGGTTGTCTAATACCTATAACATTACCATAATAAAAATCAATAGGAGATTCTACAAAGGTATTTAGCGCAGATGGCGACAACCCTCTATGAGTGAGGTAATTTTTAATATTCTGAATTACTTCTGGCGTTTTTTCAATGAAATCATCATCAGGAATTTCATTATTCTGAAAAACTCCAACATGATTCTTAAAAACTATTTCCTTGTTAATCTCTGGCCATTCTTGCTCAATTTGTCTTACGAATCTACTTTTTTCATGGCTTCCAATACCCGTTGTAGAAGAATCATAAACCAAATGAATATTCTCTGCTTGCGATAAAATTCTATAAAAATGATAAGCAAAAATAGATTCTCTATGCTGATGCGTTTGAATGCCATATCCATTCCTTAAGGTGAAAGGCAAGAAACTTTGAAAGCCTCCTTTAGACGGAATAACACCTTCATTTACACTGACAAAAACAACATTTTTAAAACTTAACAACCTGGTTTCCAATAGCCCCAAAACCTGCACACCTGCCAAAGGCTCTCCAGAAAAAGGTACTTGAATAATGGAAACCACATGCTTAAAAATGCGCCTTATTCCTTCTAAGGAAACCCCGCTTGTAATTTTGTTTAAGTACCCTTGTAGTTTAACGATTGATTTTTTGAAAAAATACATTTGTTCCAACAACACATCTTCTGTTTGAGTGGAAGATTCCACATTTGCCTGATAATGGAGTAAAAAATCATTCAAAAATTCAATTCCAAGCAAGGGTTTCTTTTTCCAATCTTGAAAAATGATAGAAAAAAAAGCAAACTGGACCGGAAACAATTTTTTATTTTCAAAGTAGCTTTCCTCAATCCAAACTAAATTAGATTTAATCAAATCTTCTCTTAATTTTTTAAATGCGTTGGTATCTTTTATTATGGAATTTAAAATTGGATTAGAAATTAATTTCATTACATCTTTAAAGTAAAAATGTCGTTTACCATTTCTTACACTTGCTAAAGTTTGCATTCCAAAAATTTGTTCGGTAAAACTCATAAATGGAGTTAATCCTAACGGAAAACCAAGGGTTACATTAACTTCTCCTACTTTTGGTGGCAAAGATTCCAGTACGGGCATTAATAGCCCTTCATCGGCCAAAATAATTGCCGTTTCATTTCTATTTGTAAGTCTCTCGTTATTTTTAAATAAATCACCCACTAGCCTAGCCATGGCTAAATTACCGTTGACAGAATAGGTTTCAATAGATTTTGGTCTGTTTTTTAAATAATTGGATGACCATTTAAAATCCTTCCCTTCCTTTTTATAAAATTCGCGAATAAACAGCCCTGATTCTTGGTCGTAATCGGAAAGCATTTGATCTTCAGATTCAAAATATATTTTTAATCCACGTTCTTTTTTGAGCCAATCAAACAGCATCCTTTCGGCTGGTGTTAATGCATTCAACCCAGCTACATTAATAAAGTTCCACTTTGATAATCTTTTTAAAATTGCTGCCGAATTACCTTTTTTAATTTGCTCTTGTAAATTTCGGTAAACCAAACCTTGATAAGCCTTTTTACTAGCAAGCAACCTTTTTTGATAGGCCCAATAATATTGGGGCAAATTGGCAAATGAATCTAGATAGGTGTCTTGTAGTTTTCCTTTACCGTTTTCTGGATTCCAGTTTTCTAATTTTCGATACTCGAGAACATTACTAAAAAGTGCATCTGCATCCGAAAGGGCCATATCGATATCGTTAAAATCGGCAAGAATTATTTTACCTACATCTATAAACCGATCAAATGGCAATTGAGGTTGAATGTTAAGCTCTTTATGGACTTCAAATAATTCAAACAACTGCTCTAAGGGGTCGATTATAGTTAAACCAGACAAGTCTTCAATGAAGGCATCCACTGTAATTATTCCGGGAGACCAAAACGTTTTTTGAAGTCCTTTTGCTAGCTCCTTTTTAAAAAATAATCCAGACCTTTTACTAGGAAATACAAAACACACTTTATCAATTTCAAGCGGGTATTTCTCTATGGTTTCTTTGGCCAGTTTTTGAAGAAAAGTAGTTTCCATATGTTTAAATAATCGAAAACGAAAGTTAAGTATTATTACATTTTAAGGTTAAGAAAAAAGACTAATTATTGATTCCCTTTTATCTTGAAGCCATCTTTAATAAATGAAAATAATTCACTTATCCCTTTTTTTGAGGTTAGGGTATTTTTAATAATTGTCCAAAATGAGTCTTGTTTTATTACCGGTGGTAGTGAACTAGATTTTTCTCTCTCATAATTAACCCCATTACCGGTCTCCATCATTTTTTTCATTTCAGAGTTTTGACCAATATTCATTAGGTTATCTGCTTTATCATAATAACCTTGAGAAATGGTGCGTCTTCCCATTTTATCTTCTAAAATACCTAGATTATTATAGGATATTGCGTCTTCAGGATCTAGGCTAATTGCTTCCTTGTAATCTTGTATAGCTCCAAAAACATCACCAAACGAGTCTCTCATAAATGCTCTACTGGCATACCTAAAAGAGTAATTTGGCTGCATGGCAATGGCTTCATCGGCATCTAGCAAAGCAAGAGTTTTCTTTTTTAAATGAAAATAACACATAGCTCTTTGATACAGAATTTCTGGGTTACCAGGGTCTTTCTCTAATGCCAAAGTAAAATCTAATACGGCTCCTTCAAAGTCACGTTCTTTATACTTTTCTTCCCCGTTTTCAAAAGCCTTATTTACCATTCCTTTTAGTTTGGTGCAAATTTACCATTCTAATACTGAATACGTATAAATTTGCATCATGGTTAATTCAACAATTTCATTTCCTGTATATAGAAAATATGAAGGAGGGTTTTCTTTTTTTAAGATCACCAGTTCGTCTAGCTTTATTGAATTAAAGATTTTAGGAGAGCAGATTTCTAAATATGAGATAAAGGCTCAAATATTACCTGACTTTCAATTTATTACCGACATGATAAATTTACATAACAATCATTGGGTAGAAAGTACAGAAGAAGAGTTTAATTCGAAACAAGCCTTAATTAAGCCTTAGTTTTTTCTACCACTTCTCTGTACAAAGACTCATACATAGGAACCACATTTGAAATGTCAAATTCCTTTGCTCTTTCAAATGCATTATTGCTTAATTTTTCTTTTAACTGAGGGTTTTCAAGAATTTTTAAGCTATTCAAAATCATATCCTCTACATCGCCAACTTTGCTAAAGAATCCGGTGATGCCATCCAAATTCACTTCGGGAATTCCTCCAGTATTAGTAGATATTACAGGAACCTTGGCAGCCATTGCTTCTAGTGCAGCTAACCCAAAACTTTCGGATGAAGATGGTAGTAAAAATAAATCGGACATGCATAATACCCTTTCTACTTCGTTAGTTTTACCCAAGTATTTCACGTCATTTTCAATTCCTAAATCTTTCGCAATTTGTAAGGTTTGGTCTCTATCAGGTCCATCTCCCATTAAAATAAGCTTGGCCTTTACTTTTTTTCGGATACCTGCAAAAACTTGCATCACATCATTGGTTCTTTTTAATGGCCTAAAATTAGATATATGCGAAATCACAAATTCATCCTCTTCGGCTAACTGCCCAGAACATCCACTTTGGTTCATGTAAAGAGAAATATCAATAAAGTTTGGTATCACCTTTATTTCTTTTTCTGTATGAAAATTAGAAATGGTATCTTCTTTTAAACTTTCTGAGACGGCTGTAACGGCACATGAATGCTCAATACTAAATTTTACCGCGGGTAAATAAGAAGGTTGCTTACCCACTAATGTAATATCCGTACCATGAAGAGTAGTAACAACAGAAATGTTAATTCCTCTATCCTTTAAAATTTGACGAGCCATAAAAGCTGCATACGCATGTGGAATTGCGTAATGAACATGCAGCACATCTAGCTTTCTACTTACCACCGTTTCCACCATTTGACTTGACAGAGCGAGTTCATACGGCTGATAATCAAATAATGGGTAAACATGAACATTTACTTCATGGTAATAGATGTTTTTATCCATTATGTCTAGCCTTACCGGCTGATCATAAGTAATGAAATGAACTTCATGGCCTTTTTGAGCCAGAGCATGACCCAATTCAGTTGCTACAATTCCACTACCACCAAAAGTTGGATAACAAACAATTCCTATTTTCATAATTTGATTGATTCAGTTGAAATACAAAGAGAGTCAAACCAAAAAGATAAAACTGTCTTTACTAAAACAAATATAGCTTGAAAAGCCAATATTAATTTACCGATGTTGCAGCTAAATTAGATGGAGTTTGAATGGAGTTATAAATTACTTCCATAATATCTGTACGAACATTCATAGTAATTAACTTCCTGTTTTCTGCTGTAGGATATATTCGATTTGAAAGAAAAATATAAATTAGATTCTCTTCAGGATCCGCCCAAGAAATGGTGCCTGTAAAACCAGTATGGCCATAACTCGCATAAGATACACAACTGCAAGTTGGGCCACCTTCATCTCCGCGCACGGGTTTATCAAAACCAATCCCTCTTCTATTTCCCTTATAATCTGGCAAACAATATTGACATTTTGTGAACTCTTGAATGGTTTGTGGCTCAATAAATTTCACCCCTCCATAACTACCTTCATTCAAATACATTTGCCAAATTTTTGCCAAATCTTCGGCATCAGAAAACACACCAGCATGACCTCCAACACCACCTTGCATTGCCGCACCCGGGTCATGCACGTCTCCGTGAATTAATTGATTTCTAAAATAATTATCATCCTCGGTAGGAATAATTTCCGATTTATTAAATCTATTGGTAGGCAAAAAACCTGTGGTTGTCATTCCCATTGGTTCATAAAAATTTTGAGCTACATAGTTTTCTAAACTTTTACCAGAAATTTTTTCTACAATCTCCTTTAAGAAATAATACCCCAAATCACTGTACTTATAATCTCCGGGTTGCTTTAAGTCTTTTTCAACAATTAGTTTCATCATAGAATCTGGATAAGACTTATTGATGTACAAGTTATTTGCAACTCGAATTGGGTATAACTCTGTTTGTTCTAAGGAATAGATATCATATCTAGGCACTCCGTTTTCCATGGTATTTAAATAAAATGGGATCCACGATTTCAAACCTGCTTGATGAGCAAGCATTTCTCTAAGAGTTATTCTTGCATAATCAGTTCCTCCCACTAATTCGGGAAGGTACATTCCTAGAGTACCATCTAAAGCAACTTGATTTCTATCTACTAATTGCATAATAGCCGGCAAAGTTGCCACTACCTTGGTCAAAGAAGCTAAATCATAAATATCGGAAGTTTTAACTTCTTGATTTTTAGCGTAAGTATGATGGCCATATGCTTTGTTCCAAACAATGCTATTATCTCTAACTATTAATATTTGGCATCCTGGGGTAGCTCCTTTTTTAATGGCATTCTCGGCTAAGGAGTCAATTTTTTTTAAGACATCCTTGTTCAATCCAACATCTTCCGGCTCTAAATATGAAAACCGAATGGCTTTGGTGTCATACCCTGACCCCACTTCAAATTCTCCTGCAGAAACTGGGATTCTACCCATTGCACCAAAGCCCCCAAATAGAATTTGAGCAGCCGCCTCTTGCGTGGTTACTTTATCATTATATGCTACTAAAACTGCATTGCATTTATCGGTTTCCTTTACCCAGTTAAAAACATAAGGATTTGTAAAACTCACTAATGTAACACTTTTAGTTGCGGCTATTTGACCTATAATCTTTTGAGATTTTGCAGATACCCCAAAATGTTTAGAAGGGCTTCTGCTTGGCTTGTGCAATGAAATAATCACCTCCGAGTATGATTCTAAATTAGAAATTAGTTGTTTTATTTCAGAGTCGGTAGGGTTTTTAGGTAGCGAAAACAAATCTACCTTAGAGTATCCTTTCAATTTATTTTGAAAATAATTTGGAGATTTCCCTCCAATTGCAACACTAGCAATTTTTTTATGTTCTAAATCTGAAAACGGGATCATTGCGCCACTGTTTTTAAGTAAGGTAACCGACCTAGAAATTAGCTGACGATAGAGTCTTTTATATTTATCAGTATTTAAATCTTCGTGTAAATTCTTTTCGATAATTGGTTCATAATTATCTAAACCGGCCCATTTTTTGGCTTTTAAAATTTTTAACACATGTTCATTTAAATCTTCTTCTAACAGTTTACCATTTGCGATTGCCTTTTCAATCATTGATACCGCTAACGGAACATCCTTAGGAAACAATAAAACATCATTCCCAGCTAGTAATGCCAATAAATCCGCTTCTCCTGGCTCATAATAATTACTTACACCTTTCATGTTTAAAGCGTCTGTAAAAATCAGTCCTTTAAAACCCATTTTTTCTTTAAGTAAACCAGTGACCACTTTTGGTGATAAAGTAGTAGCTCTATTAACCGTTGAATCAAGTGATGGCACTAATAAATGGGCTACCATAACCCCTCCACACCCGGAGTCAAATAATGTTTTAAAAGGATATAATTCAATATCATTTAATCTATTTACATCATGGCTAATAAGTGGTAAGGCCTTGTGAGAATCCTTGTCGGTATCCCCGTGACCTGGAAAATGTTTAGCTACAGCCAACACATGGTGCTTTTGCATTCCTTTCATGTAAGCTAACCCTTTATCCGCCACATTTTGTTTAGATTCACCAAACGAACGGCTGTTTATTACAGGGTTTTTAGGGTTTACATTTACGTCAATTACCGGAGCAAAATTTATATGAACACCTAATCTATTACATTGTGTGGCAATATCCTCTCCCATTCTAAAAATAATTTCCTCATCTTGAATTGCACCTAGCATCATTTGCCTAGGATAAGAGATGGTAGAATCTAAGCGCATCCCTAAACCCCATTCTGCATCCATGGCAATTAAAAGTGGCACTTTAGCGCTGCTTTGATATTTATTGGTTAGTTGTGCTTGACGAACTGGTCCTCCTTGAAAAAAAATTAATCCTCCAATATGTTGTTTTGTAATTAAATCATGGATCTTTTTTTCATGCTCAGCTCCTTTATTAGAATAAGCAGCCACCATAAACAACTGCCCAATCTTTTCTTTTAATGACATGGTTTTCAATACAGAGTCACTCCAAATTTCCTGTTCTTGCATAAAAACAGGCGTTGAGTTTGGCTCTTCAATTTTAAAAAAGGAACTAAATCCAGTTAAAAAAATGATAGAAATTATAGTGACAATAAATGATCTTTTCATGCTAGAATAATTGAAGAACTAATGAGTGGAAAATTACTTTCAAATGAGACGTTTTAAAGTATGTGCACCCCATTTTTATTAACAATAAGAAGTAAATAGCGAAAATAAAACTAGGTGAAAAATAATGAATCAGAAACCACAATCATGCCAAATAAAACAGCATCACATAAAGAGTTATCAGCTAATAATTTCATTACTTACATTACTCTGACCTAAAAAGTGAGATTATTTATTATATTCGTAAGCACCTAAGTAATTATTTTATATGATTTTAGGTGGGGTTTGAAATGGGTTTACGGATAATTTGCTATTTCAAACAGATTATTGCTCAAATAATCAAAAGAATCAGACAGCCTCCTTATTTGGGGGCTGTTTTTTTATCTTAACCTATCCACAGATTTAACCAAAGCCTCATCCTTATTAATTCCCTTCAAAGCAAGAATACTAGAGAAAATAATTAAGGGTGTATGAAATACTCCAATAAATGGAGTGATTGACAAATTTAATTGAAGAATGGAATAATATGCAAAACCTATCCAACCAATGGCAATAACTCCTAGCAAAGCATTTAGCTTAACCAAATTTGCTTGTAATTTTCTGTTTTTAAATTGAGATATTGCAAAAACCTGTAGAGCAATCATCAACATAGTCAAGCCCACTAGCGGATACATAGTTGGCATAGGGATGTCTAAATTACCTTCGATTACTCCAAAAGCACCTAGCACCAAATTTTCTGAGCCATTACTGACAAAAAGTATACCTGAGAACAAAACAGCTAAGCATAAAACTATGCCTGCAAACAAATAAAGCGATTGAATTCTTTGAATCATTTTTTAATATTTATGGCAAAATTAGTGGTTTTCACACCCTGGTGAGCTCAAAAGTCAAAAAAAATTATAATATTGCAGTACAAAATTATTAGACGGTAGACTTCCCATTCCTATACCGTTTTCCAAAAATTGAAATCACAAAAAATTCTTTCTCCAATTTAGAAAGATAATTTACATTTAAAATATGTACGATATTACAGAACTCAACGGAAAGAAAGTTGATGAACTAAAATCCTTAGCTAAGGAATTGTCTATTCCTGGATTTAATAAATTAAAAAAAGAAGATTTAGTTTATCAAATTTTAGATGCACAAGCCGAACAGCCTCAAGCTGTAAAAAAACAATCTATACCCGAAAAACCCCAAGTCAAAAAAGTGGCAAAGAAACCGGTGGCTAAAAAAGAGCCTGTTGCCAAAAAGGTAACAAAAGAAGCCCCAATAAAAGACTCCGCTCAAACTGAACTTGATCTTTTAGAGAAAGTAAAACAAAGATTAGCATCAAAAAAAGGTGTGGGTAAACCAAAATCTACGAAAAACGTTTATACCAAGGTAGAACCAAAATCTATGGATAAAGTGGTAGAAACCGCACCTATCGAAGAAAAAGTAGAAAACACAAAACAAAAAGAGGTCAAACCTGTTGAAAAAGAGGTTAAAATGGAGACTTCGACTGAAAAGAAAACAACAGAAAGACCAAGGGTTGACCAAAGCAAACAACATTCTAGCCAAGCCCATTCTGCAGAAAAAAGACAACAACAGAGTCAAAGAGATAGAGAGCGTAATAGAAACAGGAATAAAGGTAACAATCAAAACTCTAACCAAAACTCCAATCAAAACAATCAACAAAATAGAAAGCCTGAGTTTTCTTATGATTTTGGAGACAGTATCAAGACTGAAGGTGTAATTGAGGTAATGTCTGATGGATACGGTTTTATGCGTTCATCTGATTACAATTATCTACCTTCACCTGATGATGTATATGTTTCCACTTCTCAAGTAAGATTATTTGGATTAAAGACCGGAGATACTATTGAAGGATCTGTAAGACCGCCTAAAGAAGGAGAGAAATATTTTCCTTTAGTTAAGGTGCATTTCATTAATGGAAGAACGCCAGAACAAGTTCGAGATAGAGTACCATTTAATTATTTAACACCTTTATTCCCCGAAGAAAAATTCAACATTACCGGTGGCTCCAAATCAAAATCAATTTCTACCAGAATTATTGATTTAGTGGCTCCTATTGGTAAAGGACAAAGGGGATTAATTGTAGCACAACCAAAAACAGGTAAAACGCAATTATTAAAAGAGGTAGCTAACGCAATTGCAGAAAATCATCCTGAATCTTATTTGATTATCTTATTAATTGATGAAAGACCTGAAGAGGTTACAGATATGAAGCGAAACGTAAATGCAGAGGTTATTGCCTCTACATTTGATGAATCGGCAGATAAGCATGTAAAGATTGCTGGAATTGTCTTGGAAAAAGCAAAACGAATGGTAGAAAGTGGCCATGATGTAGTGATTTTACTTGATTCTATTACACGTTTAGCTAGAGCTTACAATACCACTGCGCCATCATCTGGCAAAGTACTTTCTGGGGGTGTAGATGCAAATGCATTACAAAAACCAAAAGCATTCTTTGGTGCCGCTAGAAATATTGAGAAAGGTGGTTCATTAACCATTTTAGCAACGGCCTTAACAGAAACTGGGTCTAAAATGGACGAAGTTATTTTTGAGGAATTTAAAGGTACTGGTAATATGGAACTTCAATTGGATAGAAAAATTTCTAACCGAAGAATATTCCCGGCTATCGATATTGTATCTTCATCTACTCGTAAAGATGACTTATTACTACAAAAAGAACATCTGCAACGATTATGGATTTTAAGAAAGCATTTAGCCGATATGAATCCGGTAGAAGCGATGGAATTCTTAAGAGACCGAATTGCCAACACCAGAAGCAACGAAGAATTTTTGATTTCAATGAATGGTTAAAAGCCAGAAACAGCAATAAAAAAAAGAGCATCTTATTAGATGCTCTTTTTTTGTGTTTAAAATGTTTGAATTAAAATTCCGGGTATCTTATTTTGGCTAAGAACAATCCATGGCCAGGTACAGAAGCCCCTGCGTTTTGACGACTTTTAGAATCTATTATCTCTTTAAAACCTTCCCTAGATAACTTTCCTCTTCCCACCTGAATGCATGTTCCTACAATGGCCCGAACCATATTATGCAAAAAGCGATCTGCAGTAATGGTGAATTTAAATCCTAAACCGTCATTTTCCCAAAAGGCCTCAGCAATGGTACAAATATTAGTATTGGTTTGCGTATGAAGCTTCGAAAAGCTAGTAAAGTCTTGAGTTCCTAATAATTCCTTACAAGCAGCATTCATTAAATCTACACTCAAAGGTTGATGCATAAACCAAGAAAATTCGTGGTTAAATGCATTTTTACTATGATTAATAAAATAATGATATGTTCTCGATTCGGCAGAAAACCTGGCATGAAGATCATTAGAAACTTTAAATATTTCAGAAATTGCAACCTCCTTAGAAATCATACAATTCAATTTAAATCTCAATTCTGCTTCATTGAATTCTTTATTTGTATCGAAATGTGCATAATACTGACTAGCATGAACGCCTGAATCTGTTCGTCCACAACCCACAACTGCAGTTTTATTTCGTAACACAGTAGTTAAAGCTATTTCCAATTCCTCTTGAACGGTGGGATGGTTTGGCTGAATTTGCCAGCCTTTAAATGGTTTTCCGTTATAAGCTAACTTAATAAAATACCTTTGCATTCTTACTCTACCTTGGTGATTTTGAATTCGGTACGTCTGTTCTTTGCTCGTCCGGATTTAGTATCATTACTTTCAATTGGAACCGAGAAATTATATCCTTTATAGGATAGCCTATCAGCAGGAATTCCTTGTTCTATCAAATAATCATACACTGATTTAGCTCTGTTTTCGGACAGCTTTTGATTGTATTCTACCGAACCTTTATTGTCGGTATGTCCACCAATTTCTATTTGCATTTCGGGATGACTTTGTAGTAAAATCACCAATTTATCTAATTCTAATTTAGACATTTCCTGCAATTCAAAGCTGTTAAAGCCATAGAAAACATTGTTTAAGACAACAGAAACCCCTTCTTTAATTGGACTTAACGGAATATCAAAAGAAACTTTTGAAGTATCATCACCAGCATTCAACGAATAATTAGCGGAATAAAAAAGATAACCTGATTTTGAAACATTCACCGCATAATCTTTACCGGTTGGGATCGTCACTAAAAACTCTCCTGATTTTTTATCGGAAAAACTCTCTACTACAATATCACCCGAAGCCAAATCAATAATTTCAAATTTCGCCCCAATAGGAGCCTTAGTATCCGAGTCATAAACAATACCCTTAGTGAAATTAACGGGTACTGGTTGAATGTCTTTGGGTAGGGCAAATTTATAAAGGTCCCATCCGCCAAAACCACCTTCCATACCCGAAGCAAAGTAGGCGTTTTTTCCATTTGCTGCCACCGATAGACTCACCTCATCTTTTGGCGAGTTAATAGGATACCCAAGGTTTTTAGGTTCTCCAAAAGCACCTGTTGAATCAATTTTACACATAAATAAATCGCGTCCACCCATACCTGGGTAATGATCAGATGTAAAATAGAATGTTTCTCCATCTGGGTGGGTAAAAGGTGATTCTTCGTTTCCTTCAGTATTTATGGAAATTGACATGGGTTTAGACCATTGCCCATTATCCTGGATGCGAGTCACATAAATATCTTTGTGTGATTTACCTCTTGGCCCTACTTTCTTTACATAGTATAATGTGCGTCCATCAGGAGCAAATGTAGGTTGAGACTCCCATGTTCGAGAGTTAATAATAGACCCAAGATTTCTTGCCTTCACCCATTTGCCTCCACTTTTGGAAGCGATATAAATATCACAACTTCCTTTTGTATCTCTTCTTTCGCAAGATGTGAAAAATAGGTAATTGCCATCTGGAGAAATTGCTGAGGCACCTTCATTTGTGGAGGTATTAATTTCAGGGCCCAGCGCAACCGCTTTCATCCATTTACCGTTTTTATCTTTATGACTCACAAACAAATCCTCATTCCATGATTGTCTTCCTCCGTATTCACCCATAGAAGTTTTTCTGGTAAAGTATAAAGTCTCTTCGTCTACCGTTAAAGTTGGAGAATGTTCCATCCATTCAGTGTTTACATTTTCACCCAGATTAATTGGGTTATAAGGCACCGGGTTTTCCATCAATGTTTTTCTGTATACTCCTAATTCAATAAGCCTTTCCGCTTTACCTTTTGCATAATTAGACACACCATCTTGGGCTATAAATATTTCTAAGTTCTCCATCGCCTCCATTATTAAAGCCTCATTCATTTGGCATTCGGCCATCATTAAATAAGTGAGAGAAATATCTTTATCAACGTCTAGATCTAACGCCTTTTGAAGTAATGGTATAGCATCAGAAAAATTATGCTCGTCCATAAAGATTTGAGCCTTTAAAATATACGCTTCAACAAAATTTTCATCCGCAGCAATGGCTTCATTTAACGAATTAATAGACATATCAAAATAATAAAGCCCATAGCTTTTTTGGGCTTCCTCAAACTTTTTTTTCGCCTTACCATTCTTTGTGTGTAATGGTATATTCTGCGAAAAACCAGATGAAATTATTAAAAACCCTACCAGGGTTAAAATCCATTTTAAGGAATGTCTAAATATTTGTGTGTTTGTAAGGATACTCTCCATTCTGGATGATTTTTTACGTAACTAATAATAAGATCAGAAGCTTTTTCTTTTTTACTCCACTCTGGTTGCATAAACAACGAACAGTTTTTTGAAAGACTAGGCAACATGGTTTCCGCCCACTTAAGATCACTTTTATTTAATACAATTACTTTCAATTCGTGTGCCATTAATAAGGACTCTTTTAACGGCTTTTTAAATTTCTTTGGCGATAAACATATCCAGTCCCAATCCCCGGTTATTGCGTTGGTTCCTGAAGTTTCAATCCAAGTAAACAAACCTTCTTTTTTTAAAGCAATAGTTAATTCTTCTAGATTATATAAAGTAGGTTCTCCTCCAGTAACCACCACATTTGGGGAACCTGATTTCTTTACGTTTTCTACAATTTCATGAATGGATTTCTCTGGATGAAGATTCTTATCCCAGCTTTCTTTTACATCACACCAAGAACAGCCTACATCACATCCCGCCAAACGAATAAAATAAGCCACTTTACCTGCATTTGCCCCTTCTCCTTGAATGGTCAAAAACTCTTCCATTACCGGAAGTTTTGAAATACTTTCCATTACCTAAAGCGTAACTGTTGCGCCAATACCTACACACAAACTATTATACTTATACTGTTTAGTACAATAAGTTATGACATCAGTACTTGAATCAATTGTAGAGAATTGTTCGTCTACTTTATAGTTGGCAAATTGGTAATTCCCATAAATTTTAATGCCAACAAAATCGTTTACCATATACATAATATCTAAACCTGGGGTAACCAATAATGCCATAGCAGAATTTCCTTTTCTTACGTATGTGGTACCTCCATCATCTTGAAACAAGTAATACGCAGAATTAAAAATTCCCAGTCCGGCATCCAAAACTGGCGTTACATGAAGTGCTCCCTCATTAATATTCCAATCATACCCAACCCTACCTTGCAGGTTGTAGTTTTGAAAGGCTTGAGACTCGGTACGAACATTTTCAGGATTAGTGGGATTGATGAATTTTTTCAACGCATCCTCATCCACTCCAAACATATTGTAGCCTAAGTTAACTCCTAAAACCAAGTTTGAAGACAGCACTCTCTCTCCAATAAACTTCAAATCAAAACCTGTGGTTGCAAACCCTCCATTTTGAGGGTCTGAATCATTTTTAGCAAAATCACCCAGGGGTACTGAAGCTCCTAATTGCATACTAAAACGTACGGTTTGCCCTTGTGCAAGGAGCACACAAACCAAGGCAAAAACTACTGTAAATATTCTTTTCATTATCTTTATTTGAAGGATTATTATCCTAGAAATTTCTGTAATCTCTAACTACAACAAAAATAGTTTTATGACAGAATTTATGCCTTAGCTTGCCCATAAATCTTACACATCAATAACTTCGTAATAAAAATATGTTCTAAACCAAACCATCACCTTCTTATACCTGTTGATTTACAACTATTTAAACCAAAACTTAAAGTTATTTACAAATTAGCCAAACAGACGATAAAATTTGTTAATAATATCAAAATTTGATTTACTTTGAGCCGTTTTTTGAAAAGGGTTACGTCATATTTGTGATTCAATCGACAAACAAAAATTACATATAAAAGCTACATGGATTTTAAAAAACTCAACAACTTAGGCGGAATTCTAGTATTCGTCATCGCTTTATTTACTTATGGTACTACCATAGAACCAACAACCAGTTTTTGGGACTGTGGTGAATATATTGCAACTTCTTACAAACTAGAAGTAGGTCACCCACCTGGTGCCCCAACTTTTTTGCTAGTTGCTAGAGTATTTTCCATGTTCGTTTCTCCTGAGAACGTAGCATATATGGTTAATATGATGTCTGCATTAACTAGTGCATTAACCATATTATTCTTGTTTTGGACCATTACCTATTTAGCCAAGAAATTTGTGAAAGATGAGGAATTGACCACTGGTAATATGATTGCCATTTTGGGAAGTTCGCTTCTAGGTAGTTTAGCCTTTACTTTTTCGGATACCTTTTGGTTTAGTGCGGTGGAAGGTGAGGTTTACGCCATGTCTTCATTTATGACAGCTTTAGTTTTTTGGGCTATTTTAAAATGGGAAAGTATTGCCGATGAGCCCCATTCTAACAGATGGATCATATTTATTTGGTTTATAGTAGGTATATCTATTGGAGTTCACCTTTTGAACTTGCTTGCAATACCGGCAATCATTTTTGTGTATTATTTCAAAAAATATGAACCAACCACTAAAGGAATGGCCATTGCTTTAATTTCTTCTGTAGGTATTTTAGGGTTTGTACAAATGGTATTAATTCCGCAAGTAATTAACATTGCAGCAAAATTTGAACTACTATTTACAAACGGTTTCGGAATGCCATTTAATACCGGAGCTACGGTATTGGGTTTACTAATTTTAGGAGGCGTGTCATATGCTTTATATTACACCCAAAAGAACAACAAGGTATTAGCTAACACTTTAACTTTAAGTTTTACAGTTCTACTCTTAGGTTATATGACCTTTGGTGTTATTATTATTCGCTCTAACGCGAATCCTCCTATTGATGAAAATAATCCGGAGAACATGGTTAACTTATTGTCTTACCTAAATCGTGAGCAATATGGCTCTAGTCCTTTAGCTTATGGCCACTTCTTTGATAGCCCGTTAAACAACAAAAATGGAGGTCAAAACATGTATTCTGACGGTTCCCCAGTATATTTTCCTAACAAAAACACTGGGAAATATGAAATTGCTGATGATCGTAAAGGAAGCATTCCGAATTATGCAAGCGAATTCAATATGCTATTTCCTAGAATGTGGAGTTCTAAAGGAAACCATAAATCGGCTTATAAAACATGGAGTAACTTTAAGGGGAAACCAATTAAGTACAACAACCTTCAAACTGGAAAGACTGAAATCATTAAAAAACCAACTTTTGGAGAAAACCTAACCTACTTTGTAAACTACCAATTATGGTGGATGTGGGGTAGATATTTTGCATGGAACTTTATTGGTCGTCAAAATGATTTACAAGGTCATGGAATTGATGCAGGAGATTTAACCAATGGTAATGTAATGTCTGGTATTACAGCTATTGATGAAATGTTCTTGGGTAACTTGGATAACTACCCCGAAGATCTTAGTAAGAACAAAGCAATGAACTTTTATTATTTCCTTCCTTTTATTTTAGGGTTAATAGGTTTGTTTTTTCAATCTAAATATGATCAGAACAATGCACTGGTGGTATTCCTACTGTTCCTTTTTACTGGAATTGCCATTGCGGTTTTCTTAAATATGTACCCATATCAACCTCGTGAAAGAGATTATGCTTTCGTTGGCTCCTTTTACGCTTTTGCCATTTGGATTGGTCTGGCGGTTATTGGAATGTATAAGGCGTTAAAAGACAAAGTTTCTGGGCCAATGCTTGCGGGTGGATTAACTGCCATAACAATTCTTGCAGCTCCAGTACTTATGGCTACCCAAAACTGGGATGACCATGATAGAAGCGATAGATATACTGCTAGAGAAATTGCAAGAAATTATCTAGAATCATGCGACCAAAACGCCATTTTATTTACCAATGGTGATAACGATACTTTCCCATTGTGGTACTTACAAGAGGTAGAAGGTGTGCGTACAGATGTTAGGGTGGTTAACCTAATGCTTTTAAATACAGATTGGTATATTGACCAAATGTCGCGAAAGGCATATGACGGTGAGCCCATTCCAATTTCAATGACTAAAGATGATTACCGTCAAGGAACTCGTGATTTTATGCACGTGTACCCAGACACCAGATTAGATCAAAATGCATCTTACAATTTAAGAGACATCGTTAAATACATTACAGACGATAAAAACAAGGTTAAACTTGGAAATGGTCAAAATGTTAATGTAATTCCAGTACGGAACTTTAAGGTTAAAGTAGATAAAAACAAGGTTTTAAATTCTGGTTTAGTTTCAGCTAAGGATGCCGATAAAATTGTAGACAATTTAGAGTGGAAACTGACGGGTAATTACGTGATGAAAAATCATCTAATTGTTCTAGACATGTTAGCTCACTTTAATTGGGACCGTCCTATCTATTTTTCTATTACTATGGGTAAAGATTCTTTTTATGGATTAGAAGAGTACTTCCAGCAAGAAGGTTTTGCTTACCGTTTAGTTCCTGTTAAAACTGCATCTAGTGGTTACCGTGATTTTGGAACAGTAAATACAGAAAAAATGTATAATCGTTTGATGAACCAATTTGTATGGGGTGGATATGAAAATGAAAACCTATGGATGGACGAAAACAATCAAAGATTCATCACCAACATTCGTTTTACATTCGTTCGTTTAGCCGAAGCTTTATACCAAGAGGGTGAAAATGAAAAAGCAGAAGCTGTATTAGACAGAGTTGTTGAAGTTGCAGTTCATGACAACTTCTCATACAATGGAAGTGTGTTACCAATTGTAGAAAATTATTACAAGATTGGCGCAAACGAAAAGGCCAATGATCTTTTAAGAAAAATGGTTCAAAATGAGTCTCAATATTTAGACTACTTTAATGATCAAACTAGAGAAAACTTTAAGCGTTTTGGACAAAAGGCTCGTCAATCTATAGGGATAATTGGCCAAGCTTCAATGATGGTTAGTCAGAACTTTCCTCAAAGCCAAGAAATTCAGGACGAGTTCAATACCTTGTATCAGGAATATGCTCAATTATTCCAAGGTAGGATTTAATATTTAAAATAATCTAAAAAAAAGCGATCTGGTTTTAGGTCGCTTTTTTTTTGTGGAAAAGAAATTATTGTTTAGGCTATAAAACTATATTTGCTTATTAGGTTGTCAAAAAAAATCATTCATGCTCAAAATATCTAGATTAATAATCCTAGGCTTCATTTTTATAACCATTTCATGTTCTGAAAAACCGCCACAAACTTCAACTCCGGTTGGCGTTACAATTGTAGAAGCTGTAAAAGTAGATTTACCCATTTATCGAGAGTTTGTGGGTTCCATTTATGGTTACAAGGATATTCCTATTAGAGCACGTGTAGAAGGTTTTTTGGAATCAATTGATTTTGAAGAAGGAACAAAAGTAAAAAAGGGACAACTGCTATACACAATTGATAGTCAACCTTTTTTGGCCGATGTTGCTGCCTCCAAAAGTAAAGTGGCAGAAGCTGAAACCAAACTTGTTAATGCAGAAAATGAATTAGCGAGATACAAACCTTTAGCCGATAGTAAAGCCGTTTCGCAAAGCGATGTGGATGCGGCTCAAGCTACAAGAGATGCAGCCGAAGCCAGTTTAAATGCAGCTGAGGCAAATTTGGAAATGTCAGAAATTAACCTAAGCTACGCCACCATGAAGTCTCCAATCAACGGAATTATTGGTCGCACTGCGGCAAGGGTTGGTGAATATGTGGGTAAAGATCCTAATCCAGTAATACTAAACACAGTATCTAGATTAGATACCGTTCGTGTACAATTTTATCTTTCAGAAACCCAATTCCTTCAAGTGTTTAGGCATTACCTTACTTTCAAAGACAGCCTTGCCGTTCCAGAGAGCGAAGAAGATAAATCTCCTGTTTGGTTAACCCTATCTGACGGTACAGTATATGAATATACAGGCCTGGTAGATTTCGTTGATCGAAATGTGGAGGAATCTATGGGGGCAATTCTGGTACAAGCAAGTTTCCCAAATCCCGATCGAATTTTGAGGCCTGGGCTTTATGCAAAAATAAAATTAATGTTTTCCTATGATAAAGGATCAGTCATGATTCCTCAACGTAGTGTAGTTGAAACTCAAGGTATTCGTTCGGTAATGGTTATAAATGATAGCAATAAGGTAGAGTCTCGACAATTAAAAATGGGAGAAAAGGTAAATGAGTCTTGGCAAGTTTTGGAAGGATTAAAACCGGGTGAAAAAATTATTTATGAAGGCCTTCAAAAAGTTCGTGGAGGCACTATTGTTAATCCTAGTCTTACGGATTATTCGTTTGAAATTCAACAACTCTAACGTATGTCTGATAAAAAAGGAAATTTTTTCGTTCACAGGCCTATTGTGGCCATGGTTATTGCCATCATAATTGTAATTGTTGGTGTAGTTTCACTAATTGGATTACCCATTGAGCAATATCCAAATTTAACACCTCCAATTGTAGAAGTTAGAGCCACCTATACTGGAGCAAATGCTTTAAACGTAGAAGAATCAGTTGCCACTCCCCTAGAGCAGGAAATGAATGGTGTAGATAACATGATATACATGAAGTCTACCAACTCCAATGACGGCACAATGTACATTCAGGTTTCTTTTGATGTAGGAACAGACCCTGATATGAATACAGTTTTGGCTCAAAACAGAGTTTCTGCAGCAACCGCAAAATTGCCAAGTGCAGTTACCCAATTTGGCGTGACCACCAAAAAATCACTACCTAATATTTTATTATTGGTTACATTAACTTCTGACGGCCGATATGATCAAGACTTTTTAGGAAACTATGCCTTAATTAATATTAAAGATCGACTTGCACGTGTGAAAGGAATTGGACGTGTTGATGTAATGGGAGCCTCTGATTATTCAATGAGAATTTGGGTAAAACCAGATAGATTATCTCAATTAGGAATTACTGTACCCGAAATAAAAGCGGCTATTAACTCGCAAAACTTAATTGTTCCAGGTGGAAAATTTGGAGCTGAACCGGCTCCTCCAGGAACAGAGTTTACCTATACGGTGCGACTTCCAGAAAGATTTAATTCGGAAGAAGAATTTGGAAACATTGTGGTACGCACAAACCCCGATGGAGCACAAATAAAAATAAAAGATGTAGCCACAGTAAAGCTTGGAGTGGAAATGTACAATATGATTCCTCGATTAAATGGCAAAACAGCCGCTATCATTGCTACTTATCAGGCGCCAGGTTCCAATGCAGTTGAATTAGCTGAGAGCATTCAAGCCGAAATGGTGGAGTTGGCTAAAGACTTTCCCGAAAGTATTACTTATGATGTTTCTTTGGATTCTACCGCTCCCATTACAGCAGGAATTAAGGATATTGTGGTTACTTTAATTGTTGCTTTAATTCTTGTAGTACTAGTTGTTTTCATTTTTATTCAAGATTGGAGAGCTACCTTAATCCCTACATTAGCCATACCTGTCTCGTTAATTGGAGCATTTATGTTCTTTCCGGCATTAGGGTTTACCATTAATGTACTGTCCTTACTTGGGTTGGTACTAGCTATTGGAATTGTGGTAGATGATGCTATTGTTGTAGTAGAAGCTGTTCAGGTAAACATTGCCAGTGGCATGAAAACCAAAGAAGCAACCTTAGATGCAATGGCAAAAGTAACCGCTCCAGTTATTGCAACCACTTTAGTTCTTGTGGCCGTATTTATACCGGTAGCTGGTATGGCTGGAATTACGGGCCTTCTCTATCAGCAGTTTGCTATTACTATTGTTGTATCCGTTATTGTTTCATCCGTTAATGCTTTAACCTTGAGTCCGGCTTTATGTTCAATTTTATTAAAGGAACCACAGCCATATGGAGGGCCATTAGGTTGGTTTTTTGGAAAATTTAATAACGGGATGGACAAATCTACTGATGCCTACATGTCATTTACTGGAATTATTACCCGAAAAATTAAACGTGGAGTAATATTTATGGTAATTATTACCATTGGCGCTGGGGTATTTGGAAAACTTGTTCCTGGAGGGTTTATTCCTGAAGAAGATATGGGGTATTTTTATGTAAATGTACAACTACCAAATGCAGCTTCTATTCAAAGAACATTAGCCGTTACTAAAAAGGTAGAAAATATACTAAAAGAATACGAAAGTGTAGAATACATTACCAATGCAACGGGTTATAGTTTACTATCTTCATCTATGGCTTCAAATAATGGATTCTTATTTATTTCTTTAAAGGATTGGAGTGTTAGAGAAGAAACAGCTAAAGAAATTATTGATAAGATAAATTTACGTTTATCCAAAGAAGTGCAATCGGCTCAAGTTTTTGCTTTTGGGCCTCCGGCTATTCCTGGGTTAGGAAATGGTTCAGGTTTTAGTATTATGCTTCAAGATAAGGGAGGAAACACACCAAATTATTTGGCCAACCAAACCGCAAAGTTTATACAGGCCGCTAACGCCAGACCTGAAATTGGCAAGGCTTTCTCTACCTTTCAATCTACCGTTCCTCAAAGATTTATGGACGTTGATAAAGAAAAAGCACTAAAACTTGGCGTGAATTTGAATGACCTATATGAAACCGTAGGCGCATTTATGGGTGGATCTTATGTAAATGATTTCACCCGTTTTGGAAGATTGTATAAAACTTATATTCAAGCAGAACCAGAATATAGAGTAGACGAAAACCAAATCAACAATTTCTTTATCAAAAATAACGTTGGAGAAATGGTTCCCCTCAGTACCTTGGTTACCGTACGACCAATTTCAGGACCTGATTATACCAACAGATTCAACCTGTTTAGATCAGTTGAAGTAACTGGAGGCCCAGCCCCTGGCTTTACCTCTGCTGATGCCATGAAGGCATTAAAAGAAGTGGCCAATGATGTACTCCCTTCTGATATGACTACTTCCTGGAACGCAATGAGTTACCAAGAAAACCAAGCTTCCGGATCTTTAGGAGCAATTTTAACTTTTTCACTTCTGTTTGTATTTTTAATTCTTGCCGCTCAATATGAAAGTTGGTCCTTGCCATTAAGTATTTTACTGGGCACACCATTTGCCATTTTTGGGGCTTTCTTATTTTTATGGTTAGGAAGACTAGGTAGTCCTACATTTGAAAACAACATATTTGCTCAAGTCTCATTTGTGATGCTTATTGGTATGGCGGCAAAAAATGCCATACTAATTGTAGAATTTGCCAATGAAGAATTCGAAAAAGGGTTAAGCTTGGTAGATTCAGCAATTAAAGCTGCTAGATCTAGGTTTAGACCAATTTTAATGACCGCCTTTTCTTTTATACTTGGGGTTTTACCTCTAGTTGTAGCAAGTGGCTCTGGAGCAGAATCAAGAAAAGTAATGGGTATGGCTTTATTAGGTGGGATGTCAGTTGCAACCATTCTTGGCGTTTTCTTTTACCCCATGCTATTCATCCTAATAGGAAAGTTATTTAATTATACGGAAAAGAGAGATGCCCTTTTGGCCAATAAAGAGGAGGGAAAAGCATGAAAAGTTTAAACATAATATTTAAAGCCTCCTTTATAGTGGCAATAACAACCACGATGGTGGGATGTAAGTTTGGGCCAAATTTTCAAAAACCGTCCCCAAAAACCAACGCTCATTTTATTAACGATTCTCTTCAAACAGATAGCGCAAATAACATTTCTTGGTGGGAAATGTTTGAGGATCCAAAGCTAGATACCTTAATTAAAATAGGGCTTGATTCAAATAAGGATATCTTAATTGCCGCAGCTAGAATTGAAGAGTACAGATCTATAGTAGGATTAAAAAAAGGCGAAGCTTTGCCTGCATTTGGTTACCAAGCTAATGGAACATATGGAAACTATAACGGCTTTTTATCTGATGATCCTGGAGGAGCTGGTTTTGGAGGCCTAGCCATGAATTGGGAGATTGACTTTTGGGGTAAATACCGAAGGGCTACAGAAAGTGCAAAGGCTGACTTATTAGCCAATCAATTTGCTCAAAGATCCGTGCAAATTTCTTTAATATCAGAAATAGCTACCTCCTACTTTACCATTCTTGATTATCAATGGAGATTGGAAATTTCGAAGGCTACCGTTCAATTACGAAAGGAAAATGTGGACATCATTAGGCAAAAATTTAATGCGGGACTTGTTCCTGAAATTGATTTAAATAATGCCCAACTGCAATATGCCATTGCCTTAGCAGCCGTTCCGAATTATACCAGATTATTGGCATTTGAACAAACTACAATGAGTGTATTGTTGGGTTTTAATCCAAGATCTATTGTCACAGGTATTGACCTTGAAAACCAGCCAATTCCTGCGAACATTCCTCCTGGTCTACCTTCACAACTATTATTGAGAAGACCTGATATTGCTTTTAGCGAAGCTAAATACCATTCACAGATGGCAAAAATTGGGGTTGCTCAAGCCAAAAGGTTTCCATCCATAGGTTTAACCGGATTATTAGGTGGTGCTTCAAGTTCATTAGGGGCTTTTACGGGTGCTGGCTTAGCATGGAACGCTGGATCTACAATTGTAGGACCTATATTTCAATTTGGACTTAATAAGAGAAGGGTAGAAATTGAAGTGGCCAGAACCGAACAAGCTAAGAGAGAGTATGAACAAACGGTAATAGAATCTTTTAAAGAAGTGGAAGATGCGCTTATTTCCGTATCCACCTACAATAATGAGGTAAAGGCAAGACAGTTGCAAGCATCTTCTGCAATTAACGCCCAAACGCTATCGCAATTAAGATATAATAAAGGGGTAACTAGCTATTTAGAAGTAATTACCTTACAAGGATATGCATTTGATGCTGAATTATCTTTATCCAGTACTCGCAGGGCTCTTTTCGAGTCTTACATTAAATTGTACAAAGCATTGGGTGGTGGATGGATTTCTGAAGATGAAAAGAAAACGGCCGAAGAAAACGAGCAAGAACCAAATGATCTTCCCAAGATAGAGGAGTAATAAACTGATTGTAAACAAAAAAAGCTCCATTGAAAACAATGGAGCTTTTTTTTTAAGTGTTTTTTTACTTATCTCTTAGTGACAATAAAGGTACTTTTGATTGAAAAGCTAATTGTTCAGTTACCGACCTTTTAAATAAACTCTCCCAAAAAGTAGCTTCTTTAGGTATCATTACCACCAAATCGGCTTCAATTTTATTTACGAAGCTATCTATTCCATCGGCTACATTTTCTGATTCAATAATTGCAAATTTTCTTGGCCTTTTATTAAAATATTCATTTAGAGGAAGATTTTCGATTTCCTTCTCTAAATCAATTTCTGACTTACTTTTTGCAACATATACAATATGAATAGTTGCTCCTTCAGTTTCGGCAAGTTCGCAAATTGGCGTTAAGATTTCGGGGTTTTCCAATCTATTCAAATCAGTAGCGTATACAATGTTTTGTATTTTCTTAAATTTCCAATCTCTAGGTACTGAAATAACTGGAATTTCACTATTCTCAATTACAGATTGGGTATTACTACCAATTAAGGCTTTCTTCAATCCACTTGCTCCATGAGTACCCATAACAATAAAGTCTACCTTTTCTTCATTGCATGTTCTATTAATAGAATTCTCTAATGTGCCGTATCTTGAAACTGTTTTTATCTCCGCATCTGGATAAAGAGAATTTAGTTCTCTTAATTCAATAGATAAATCTCGTTGAGATTCTTTTGCCATTGCATCTTCAAGGTTCATCATAACTCCACCAGAAGCTCCTACCTTAGGCATCTCATAACTATTTAGCAAGATAATCTCTACACCCGAAAACTCTTTAACTAATTGATATCCATAATCAAATGCTGATCTCGCACTCGCTGAAAAATCTGTTGGAATTAAAACTTTCATAGCCCTCTAATTTTATGTAAAATTACAAAAACTAAAAACGTAATTAACACCCAAATGTCACCTTTTTGAAAGGAATTTTACTTCTTCCACACTTTCTAGTGGGCTTACCCAAACAGTGTTTTTATTTAAGTTTAAAATAGAAGATAACTGGGTTGGATCTTCTCCAGAATATGGATAAATTGCAGGGCTGGATACATGATTTTTTAAATACTCTACCAACATTCTTTGCGAATTAAATGCTCCTCCCCTTTCGGTGAACTCTTGTAGATCAAGTAAATTAAGTTCTTTTCCTATACACTTTTCGCTATACACATGACAAAATTGTTTTACCGTTGCAATGGTGTTGACTTGATCTGTTTTTACTAAAACAATATTATCCGTATGTTCAATTTCATTTGAAATTAAAATTTTTGGGCAACAAATTTTAGTATATTTCCTACCAACCGAATAATTGGCAAACAAAGGGTAGATATGTTTCATGTAAACAGAAAAGGTACTAAATAAACTATCTCCGTAGTCACAATAATTAGTTAATTGCTTTCTGGTGAAATTATCAATGGTAATTACGTTAATGTTTGTTGAAATATCTGAAAATTCAGACTCCAGAATTGCCTTTATTTTTAAACGATAAGCACTATTCATTGGATCCAACTTTGCCATGGAATGAGGTAACTTAACATCAATAGCCTTTTCTGGATGCACACATTTACTTCCTAACCAAAGGATGGTTAAAATGTTCTTTTCATTACCAAAATTTTTTAGAACAAAACGAAAAGCACTAAGACCTTCTTCTGTGTCGTCTAAGGGTACAATAAGTTGTTTTAATGCCATATTACTTGATTTATTTCGCATCAATACCAATAACGCATGATGACAATCAAATATATGGGCTAGAAATCATGTGGTTACTGATTCAAGTCAGCCCTTCAAATGACAAAAAAAGCCATAAACAACTGACTTTAACACATGTTTTTTACAAACTGAATGGATTTTTCAATTTGGGTATACATCACCTCATCGTTTTTAACAAAGGGTACTACCTTTCTAAAATTAGAATTAATTTCTTCTAAAAAGATACTTGATTTGGCTGGTCTTCTAAATTCTAGGGCCTGAGTTCCTGCAAATAATTCAATACCCAATACCCGTTCTGTATTTTGAACCACATCAAACATCTTTACTGCTGCATTCGCCCCCATACTCACGTGATCTTCTTGGCCATTTGACGAATCAATAGTATCTACTGAAGATGGCATACACAACGATTTGTTTCTACTTACAATGCTCGCGGCCGTATATTGAGGAATCATAAATCCTGAATTTAAACCAGGGTTGGCCACCAAAAATGCAGGCAACCCTCTAGTACCTGAAATTAATTTATACACCCTACGTTCTGAAATACTACCCATTTCAGCCATGGCAATGGCTAACTGATCATAGGCCAAAGCCAAAGGTTGTCCGTGAAAGTTACCTGCTGAAATAATTTGATTTTGCTCAGGAAAAATAGTGGGATTATCAGTTACTGAATTAATCTCATTAGTAACTACTTTTTCAATAAACTCAATAGCATCGTTTGTTGCCCCATGAACTTGAGGAACACACCTAAAGGAATAGGGATCTTGTACATGCTCCTTATTTCTTGAAATAATTTCACTTCCTTTTGTAAGCTCTCTAATAGCTCTAGCCACTTTAAGTTGCCCTGGTTGCTTTCTAACCAAATGTGGCAAATCACTAAAAGGTTCAATTCGTGCATCAAATCCTTCCATAGATAAGGCCATAATTGTATTGGCTTTGTTCCATAGTTTCTTTGACCAATTCACACAATGTACCCCATAGGCACTCATAAACTGAGTTCCATTTAATAATGCTAGACCTTCTTTTGATTGTAAGGTAATTACATCCCAACTATTGGCTTTTAACACTTCAGCTGCTTCCACAATTTCGCCTTTATAATGGAACTCCCCCATCCCTAATAATGGTAAAGATAAATGTGCTAGCGGTGCTAAATCACCTGATGCTCCTAAACTACCTTGCGTATATACTACAGGTAATGCATCTGCATTGTAGAAATCAATTAACCGATTTACTGTTTTTAATTGCACTCCTGAATGGCCATAAGACAATCCTTGAATTTTTAAAAACAACATTATCTTAATCACCTCCAAAGGAACTTCATTACCTGTACCACAGGCATGAGACATTACTAAGTTAGATTGCAATTGAGATAAATCTTTAGGAGAAATGGTAGTATCACATAATGATCCAAAACCAGTATTAATACCATACACAGGAGCTTCAGATTTTTCAATGTAGTTATTTAAAAACTCCCGACAATGCGCAATAGCCTTTGCCGATTCATCCGAAAGCTTTAAAGCCTTTCCGCTCTCTACAATAGCTATTACTTCTTCTATGGTTATTTCCTTATTAGATATGTGATGATATTCCATTTCCTTTTATTTATTCAATATTGATTAAGCTAATTGGGCAATTAACTCTTCTACCGTTACAGATGATTGCTCGCCTGTTTCCATTTCTTTTAGTTTAATAATTCCAGCTTCCATTTCTTGATCTCCTACCATGGCCACAAACTCAATGCTTTTATCATGAGCATATTTCATTTGTTTTTTCATTTTGGCACTGTCTGGAAACAACTCTGCGTTAATACCTGCTTTGCGAATTGCCTTTAGTAAACCTAAAACATATGCCGCTTCTTGGTCTCCGAAATTCACAAATAAAAGTTTTGTAGAATCTGCGGTATAGGTTGGGAATAGCCCTTTATCCAACATCAAGTCGTAAATCCTGTCGGCTCCAAATGATATCCCTACACCCGACATATCTTTTAATCCAAATACACCCGTTAAATCATCATACCTACCGCCACCGCAAATACTAGAGTTAAATTCATTATGAGTTACTTCAAAAATAGCCCCAGTATAATAATCAAGTCCTCTAGCTAAAGTAAAATCCGGAACAGCGTTGGTCACACCTAATTGGCTTACAGATGTCAACATGAATTCTAATTCATCTATTCCTTTTTGTCCAACTTCTGAGCCTTGCAAAATTTCACGAATGGCAGTTAAATCTGAATTACCTTGTAACTCTAGTACGGAAGATATTTTTTGGATAGCCTCTTCCGGGATTTCTTTATCTTTTAATTCTTTGATAACTCCCTCAATGCCAATTTTATCCAATTTATCAATAGCCACTGTAATTACCCCAAAATTCTCCGTCTGATTAGCTACTTCAGCCAAACCGGCTAGAATTTTCCGATTATTAATACGAATAGTTACGTCATTTAAACCCAGTTTTGAAAAACCTGTATTTACCAATTGAATTAATTCTACTTCGTTCAAAAGAGAATTACTGCCAATTACATCTACATCACATTGGTAAAACTCACGGTATCTACCTTTCTGAGGTCTATCTGCCCTCCATACTGGTTGAATTTGGTATCTTTTGAATGGAAAAACCAAATCATTCCTATTTTGAACTACAAAACGAGCAAAAGGTACCGTTAAATCATATCGAAGGGCATCTTCACTTAACACAGACAGAGGTGTTTTTTCAGAAGTCGATAGTTTTTGAATCCCTCTATTCAGTTTCTCGCCTCGTGCTAAAATTTTGAATATTAAACGATCTCCTTCTTCACCATATTTACCGGTGAGAGTTTCCACCTTTTCCATAGCCGGAGTTTCTATAGGTTGAAAACCGTATGTTTGAAACACTCTTTTCAAGGTATCAAAAATGAAATTTCGACCTAACATTTGTTTTGGTCCAAAATCTCTAGTTCCCTTTGGAATTGCTGCTTTTGCCATGTGAAAAAATTTGGCTGCAAATATCGCTAATTATTCGGGTACTGGAAACGTAAATTAGGGCAAAAAAAATCCCCGAATTAACGAGGATGTTTTTTTTAGTTTAAGTTTAATTCCTGCTTTCCTAGCGATTCATAATCGCTCACAGACAAAGCCCTTGAATAGGCCATAATATTTTTAATGGTATCTCTACTAGGTTTTGCCGACAACTCCTTAAAAGCTGCAACTACTTCCTTTTTTAGCGATTTTTGACCATAAGATTCTTCGTGTAAAGTTATATCCATATATTGAATTAATGTAAAACATGCCCTCTTAACGGCAGGTTTTTTACTTTATTGTTTAAAATAAAAATGGTCGCTATTTTTTTAAATAACGACCATTTTCCAACTAACGATTTTCCAGTTTTACGCCTGCAAAACAATATTATTTTCTTCTACCATTTTTCGTAAATTCATTAATGCATATCGCATTCTACCCAATGCTGTATTAATACTTACATTTGTTTCGGTAGCAATATCTTTAAAGCTCATTTCGTAGTACATCCTCATTTTCAATACTTGAAGTTGATCTTCGGGTAAGTGAACAATTAACTCTTTTATGGTAGCTAATGAATTAGCTTTAGCCAACTTATCTTCCGTATTCACCTCCTCATCAGCAATAATATCGAATATGTCAAAATCTTTAGTTCCAGCAGTTGTTCTTAGCTTCTTGGCATTTCTAAAATAATCGATTGTTAAATTGTGAGAAATTCTCATTACCCAAGGAAGAAACTTTCCTTCTTCGTTGTATTTACCCTTTCGTAAAGTATTAATTACTTTAATAAATACATCTTGAAATAAGTCTTCAGCTAATTGACGATCCTTTACTTTAGATACAATATAACCTAATATTCGTTCTTGATGACGCTCAATAAGTAATTGTAACGAGGCTTCATGCCCACGCAAATACTTACTAACTAATTCTTGATCAGAAATTTTTTCACATACCATAATATCTACGTTTAGTTGATTCTAAAATGTTGAAGTGTAGATATTATCCTATAGGCGATCTTTTGTTAAAAAAAATAAAAATATGTGACTTTTGAGGTTGCTAAAATGTAAATAAATAATTGCTAGTCCAAATTTTTAACAAAAAAACTCAGATATCCAAGTGCTTTAATAGTGGTAAACCCACTCCTCTATCACCCATAATCATTGGCTTATTTCAATTTTTAACTTACAAATATTTTTTTTTTAGATTGTAAAAACTCTTAGCAAAAATGAACCTAAAAATAAACAAATGAGCAGTATTTTTGAGCGCAACAAAACTGACATGGCAAACAAAAAAGAGGTGAATAACTTACGAAATACACATATTTCAATTAAAGGGGCCCGCATGCATAATTTGAAAAATGTGCACGTAAAAATTCCAAGAAATAAATTTGTGGTGGTGACTGGATTATCCGGTTCTGGTAAATCATCTTTAGCTTTTGACACTTTATATGCCGAGGGCCAAAGAAGGTATGTAGAAAGTCTTTCTTCGTACGCTCGTCAGTTTTTAGGAAAAATAGACAAACCTGAGGTTGACGATATTGAAGGAATATCGCCTGCAATAGCCATTCAACAAAAAGTAAACACCAGAAATCCTCGATCTACCGTTGGAACCACTACCGAAATTTATGACTACCTAAAATTGCTCTATGCCCGTGTAGGTAAAACATTCTCGCCTATTTCTGGAGAAGAAGTGAAAAGACATTCTGTAAGCGATGTGGTTGACTTTATTGTAAATCTACCACATAAAACACGGTTGATGATTACCGCCCCTCTGATTTTAAAAAACAGAAAAATTGAGGATCAATTAGAGGTTTTAAAACAACAAGGTTTCGACCGTATTGTCGATAACTATAAAATACACGATATATCAGATTGGTTAAAATCTCCATCCAAGAATAAAGACATTTCCATATTAATTGATCGAATATCCGTTAATCAGGAAGATGAAGATTTACCGAATCGTATTGCAGACTCTGCGCAAACCGCATTTTATGAAGGTCATGGAAATTGTAATCTTTTCATCAAAAATGAGGACTGGGAAATTAAAAATTTCAATAATGCTTTTGAGCTGGATGGAATGACATTCGAAATTCCTTCAGTGCACTTTTTCTCATTTAACAACCCAGTTGGGGCGTGTAAAACTTGCGAAGGATTTGGAAGTGTTATTGGCATTGATCCCAATTTAGTAATTCCTAACAAGAGTTTATCTGTATACGATGACGGAGTGGTATGCTGGAAAGGTGAAAAAATGAGCGCTTGGAAAAACCGCTTAATAATGGCTTCTTCCAAGTTTGACTTCCCTATTCATAGACCTATTAACGAATTAACTAAAAAAGAATACAACCTTTTGTGGGAAGGGAATAAACATTTTGAAGGAATCCACGATTTTTTTAAGGATATTGAATCACAGAGTTATAAAATTCAATACCGTGTAATGTTGTCAAGATATAGAGGCAAAACATTATGCCCCGACTGCAATGGAACCCGATTACGTAAAGATGCATCCTATGTTAAAGTTGGAGATAGAACAATTCAAGATTTAATGCTCACACCGGTGAAACATTTACATCCTTGGACATTGAAACTAGCTGAATCTTTATCTGAACACGATCGAGTTATTTCTAAGCGAATTTTAACCGAAATCAATAATAGATTACAGTATCTAGGTGATGTGGGGCTGGATTACTTAGACCTTAACAGATTATCTAATACGCTATCTGGTGGAGAATCTCAACGAATAAATCTTTCTACCATGCTTGGAAGTAGTTTGGTAGGCTCTATGTATATATTAGATGAGCCTAGTATTGGACTACACCCTAGAGATACGCAACGGTTAATCAAAGTTTTAAAGTCGCTTAGAGATATTGGTAATACGGTAATTGTAGTTGAGCATGATGAAGAAATTATGCAAGAAGCAGATCAAATAATTGATTTAGGACCAGAGGCAGGAACTCATGGAGGTGAATTAGTTTATCAAGGTACTCTTGCTGAAATGAATTCAAAAACTACCAGTTTAACAGCTCAATATTTACTTGGAAACTTAGAGATTTCCACTCCAACTAAAAGGAGAGACTGGAAATACAGTATTGACCTCACCGGAGTTCATCAAAACAACTTAAAAAACGTAGATGTTTCTATTCCACTAGAGGTAATGACTGTTGTTACGGGAGTTTCTGGTTCCGGAAAATCATCCTTAATTGGAGATGTATTTTATCCGAACCTACTTAAGCTTTTAACAGGACACCAATATGTATCAGGAAATTTCAATTCATATGGTGGGGATGTATCAAGAATTGAAGCGGTGGAATTTGTTGATCAGAATCCTATTGGAAAGTCTTCCAGATCCAATCCAGTTACCTATGTAAAAGCATTTGATGATATTCGTTCGTTATTCTCTAGTCAAAAACTAGCTAAAGTCAGAGGCTATAAACCTTCCTACTTTTCATTTAATGTAGAAGGTGGCCGTTGTGAAACCTGTAAAGGTGATGGGAACATTGTAGTTGAAATGCAATTCATGGCAGATGTACACCTTCAATGTGATGAATGTAAAGGTAAAAGATATACAGGTGAGGTGCTCGAAGTAAAATACAAAGGCAAGAACATTTCGGATATTTTGAATTTAACTATTGATGATGCACTAACCTTTTTCAAAGCGGATGGTACAGGGGCCGCAAAAAAAGTGGTTTCCAAAATTCAACCATTACAGGATGTTGGGCTTGGTTATGTTCAACTAGGTCAAGCGTCTAACACATTAAGTGGCGGTGAAGCCCAAAGAATTAAATTGGCTTCGTTTTTAACCAAAGGAAAAAATTCTAAAAAGACCTTATTCATATTTGATGAGCCAACTACAGGGCTTCATTTTCATGATATTCACAAATTACTTACCGCGTTTAATGCTTTATTAGACAATGGCCATTCATTGGTTATTGTAGAACACAATGCTGATATCATAAAATGTGCGGATTGGGTTATTGATATTGGTCCTGAAGGAGGTGAAGAAGGTGGCGAAATAGTTTTTGCAGGAACCCCAGAGGATTTAATAAAATGTGATTCGAGCTATACGGGGAATTTTTTAAACGAAAAATTGACATAAATTCAACCCTAAAAGAAATAGAAAATCAGGCAATAAATAGCTTACTTTGCCGTCTTCAAATTTCAATGAGAAATCAATTATTCATAGGTATTATTTTTCTTTTTGCTCTAGGGTTTTCCTCTTGCAAAAAAGAACAATGTTTAGATGGTGACGAATATCCACGTGGAGCTGTACGAGAGGTTCCTCCATTCAAGGCATTGAACGTAAACTTATCTGCAATTGTGGAAATAGTGAAGGATACGACTCAAAAAGTAGAACTTATTGTAGAGGAAAACCTAGAAACACACATTACAACATCGGTATTAAAGGATACCTTAAACATTGGGCTTGGCTTCTGTTTTAGTAGTCATGCCGAAATAACTATTCGCGTTCATTACGATACCTTAAATACCATCACGGTGAACGGCCCTACTGACGTGGTTTCTAAATCAATAATGACACAAGATGATTTAACGCTTAATGTTAACTCCAGCGGAAACATTGCACTAACCACCAATTTAAAAAATTTGGTAACCAATATAAATGGTACTGGATTAGTATCTTTAAACGGACAGGTAAAGTACCATTTAATAAATCATAATGGGTCAGGTGCTGTTAATTCCTACCAAGCAATGACCGATAGTGTAGTCACATATATGAATGGCTCTGGAAATAACTATTTAAGAGTAAAGAAAGATTTAACCGCATTTATTAATAATTCTGGTGATTTGTTTTATAAAGGCAATCCTCAAATAAATGGAACCATTACTGGATCGGGAGAAATAATTGACGACAATTAGGAACAAAAAAAACGGCTAAGTTACCTCAGCCGTTTCCAGTACTTTAAAAAGAATTATTTTTTATCAGCCATCAATTTATCGTAATCAACAAAACTTTGCTCGATAATTTTCATTGCCTCCTTTTTACCTAAAAAGTCTTCAATAACTACTTCTTTATCTTCTAATTTCTTGTAATCTTCAAAAAATGCACGTAATTCACGTAAAGAATGTTTTGGTAAATCAGAAATATCATTAATGTGATTTACACTCATGTCATTAGATGCAACCGCAATTATTTTATCATCCGCCTCCCCATGATCTAGCATTCTCATAACTCCAATAACTTTGGCATCCACCAAACACATAGGAACAATCTCAATTTGAGAAAGAACTAATATATCCAAAGGATCACCATCATCACAATATGTTTTAGGAATAAAACCATAATTAGATGGGTAATATACAGCCGAATACAAAACCCTATCCAGTATTAGCATACCAGAATCTTTTTCCAATTCGTATTTCGCTCTAGAGTTTTTCGGAATTTCAATAACTCCCGTAACAACTTCAGGAGCATTTTTTCCTGCACTAATGTCGTGCCATGGATTCATCATAATAATCAATTTTTCGTGCTGCAAAACTAAGGATAAAATCTACATTTATTTATCCTTAACCTCCTCAAAAATCCCTTAATTACCCCCTATTTTAATTGCCGGTAATACGAGCCGATTATTGTTGTTTCTTTGCAGCTTATTAGAACAACAAAAATTAATGTCAACATTTAAAGAATTAGGGCTACGTAACGAAGTTATAGAAGCCATTACAGAGTTAGGTTATGAAAACCCAACTCCAATTCAAGCAGAAGCAATTCCACAAGTTCTTACTTCCAAAACGGATTTAATTGCATTGGCGCAAACAGGAACCGGGAAAACAGCTGCATTTGGATTACCAATCATCAATCAAATTGATGTACAATCAACGCAAACACAATCTATTATTTTGTGTCCAACGCGTGAACTATGTCTTCAAATCTCTAGAGATTTAGAAAGTTATAGCAAAAAAATTAGAGGTTTACGTATTACTGCCGTTTACGGTGGTACTAGTATTGACCCTCAAATAAGAGCCTTAACCAAAGGTACCCAGATAGTTGTAGGAACTCCTGGTCGTGTTATTGACTTAATAATGCGTAAAAAATTGAAATTGCAAAATGTAGAATGGTTAGTTCTAGATGAAGCAGATGAGATGTTATCAATGGGTTTCAAAGATGATTTGGACACCATACTTGCGGAAACTCCACAAGACAAACAAACATTACTATTCTCGGCAACCATGCCATCCGGAATTAGTAAAATCATGAAAAACTATATGGACAACCCTCATAAAATTGAGGTTGCCAAAAGAAATACTGGAAATACCGATGTAGAGCACGAGTTTTATATGGTATCTGCTAGGGATAGATATTTAGCTTTAAAAAGATTAGCTGATGTTAACCCAGATATCTACGGAATTGT
This sequence comes from Salibacteraceae bacterium, assembly GCA_049606935.1. Taxonomy (GTDB): domain Bacteria; phylum Bacteroidota; class Bacteroidia; order Flavobacteriales_G; family Salibacteraceae; genus CAJXZP01. The sequence continues at coordinate 1,262 of JBMYWA010000003.1, read as the reverse complement.
TTTTTGTAGAACTCGAAGGGAAACGAAAGAAGTTGCGGATAAATTAATGCAAGATGGCTATAACGCGGATTCATTGCACGGTGATTTATCTCAAGCCCAACGTGATTACGTAATGGGGCGTTTCCGTAAAGGAATGTTGCAAATTTTAGTAGCTACGGATGTGGCTGCTCGTGGGTTAGATGTAAATGAATTAACCCATGTTATTAATTACAATTTACCAGACGATGCCGAAGTTTATGTTCACAGAAGTGGACGTACTGGACGTGCTGGAAATAAGGGGAAATCAATTACTATAATTCATACGCGTGAAATGCGTAGAATTAAAGAATTGGAAAGAATGATTGGACGTGGTTTCACTCAACAAAAAGTTCCTACCGGTGATCAAATTTGTGAAATTCAGTTATTAAAATTAATTGATAACATTCAAAAAATTGAAGTAAATCAAGACCAAATAAATCCTTTCATGCCAGCCGTAATGGAAAAATTAGGGCACATGGAAAAAGAAGATTTGATTAAGCATTTTGTATCGGCTGAGTTTAACAGATTCCTAGATTATTACTCTAACGCACGTGATTTGAACGACATCAAAGCAGGTGGTAGAGATCGTGATGATCGAAGAAAAGGTCGTGACCGTGATAGAGATGGCGGAAGAGATCGTGACCGTGGCCGTGACAGAAGAGACCGAAAAGAACGTGGCGACCGTGTAGGTGGTAGAAAGTCAAGAGGTAGTGGTGAGTTTTCAAGATTCTTCATTAATGCCGGTCGTTCAAACCGTTTAAACCCGCAACGTTTGATGGGAATGATTAATGATCATGGTCCACTTGATGGAGTAGAAATTGGTCAAATTGACATTCAAAATAACTTTGCGTTTTTTGAAGTTGATAAAGCGATGGCCAATGAAGTAATTCCTGCGTTTAAGGACCAAGATTTAGATGGCTTAAAATTAAACGTAGAGCCAAGCGAAAGTAAGCCATCTTCAAGCGAAAGAGCGCGCGACAACAGACGATCTTCTTCAAGAAGTGCCGGAAATGATAGACGTTCTGGAGGTTTTGGAGACAGAAGAAGTTCAAGTCGCTCTGACAGAAACGATAGATCAGAAAGATCTGACCGTGGCGACAGAGGCAATCGTTCTGAAAGAGGTGACAGATCAAGAGCTAAAGGAAAAAGCGATTATCGCAAAAAGTCAAGCGACTTTAGACGAGACGATAATTCTTCCAGTTCTGATGAAAAAGCAGAAAGAAGAAAAAACCGTAAATGGTAAG